>CAINGG010000489.1 GCA_903848435.1 uncultured Actinomycetes bacterium
ACAAACACCAGGCATCGGCCCTGGTCCGTGTGGACAAGTCACGGCCCCCTAGCCGCTGTAGTCCGGCAGTGGCAGGATGACGCGCCTAGGCGATCAGGAGGGACATCACGTGAAGTTCCGGGTCGAGCGCGATGCGCTCGCCGACGCGGTCGCTTGGGCGGCGCGCACGCTGCCGAGCCGCCCATCCCTTCCGATCCTCGCAGGGCTGCTCATCGAAGCCGACACATCCGGTCTCGTGATCTCCAGCTTCGACTACGAAACCTCGTCGCGTGTCGAGGTGGGCGCCGACGTCAACCAGCCGGGTCGGGCACTGGTGTCCGGGCGACTGCTCGCTGACATCGGTCGTTCGCTTCCCGCGCAGCCGGTCACCGTCACACTCGATGGCACGCGCGTCGCTGTGGTCTGCGGCAAGTCGTCTTTTACCCTTCCGACGTTCCCGGTCGAGGACTATCCCGCACTGCCGGCCATGCCATCGTCCTCGGGCACGATTCCCGGCGATGTGTTTGCGTCCGCGGTCGCCCAGGTGGCCGTGGCGGCCGGCCGTGACGACACACTCCCGACTCTCACCGGCATCCGCATCGAGGTCGAGGGGGCGATGATCACCCTCGCCGCGACCGATCGCTACCGCCTCGCGATGCGCGAGTTCAGTTGGTCGCCATCGACGCCGTCGCTGTCGGTGAACGCACTCGTGCCGGCCCGCACGCTGGCCGAGACCGCCAAGTCACTCGCGGGCGCTGACACCGTCAATGTCTCACTGGCAGAGGGCGGCGAAGGTCTCATGGGTTTCGAGGGCGAGGGGCGACGTACGACGACGCGCCTCCTCGACGGCGAGTTCCCGAAGTACCGCTCACTCCTGCCCAACGAAACGCTGTCGGAAGCCACCGTCAACACTGGTGCGCTCATCGAGTCAGTGAAGCGCGTGGCACTCGTGGCCGAGCGCAATACACCCGTGCGCCTGACCTTCTCCGATGGTGAGGTCGTATTGACGGCGGGCACCTTCGACGAGGCGCAGGCGACGGAGTCGGTGGAGTGCGCGTTGCAGGGCGATGGCCTCGAGATCGCGTTCAACCCGCAGTACCTCCTGGATGGCCTCGGCGCGCTCGACGCGGCCTTCACTCGACTGGCCTTCACTCAGTCGACGCGTCCGGCAGTGCTCAGCGGCGTCGACGAGGTCGACGGCCAGACGTCCGCCGACTATCGCTACCTGCTCATGCCGGTGCGCCTCGCGGGCTGACGCCCGTGGAGTCACCGGCACTCGTCCGTCACGTCTCGCTCGCCGACTTCCGCAACTACGAGCACCTCGAGGTTGAACTCGGTCCGGGCATCAGTTCGTTCGTCGGCGCCAATGGCCAGGGCAAGACCAACCTGATCGAGGCCGTCGTCTACCTCTCGACGCTGTCGAGCCACCGCGTCGCTACGGATGCACCACTGATCCGACATGGGGCTGAGCGCGCACTGGTCCGGGCTGACGTGCACCGCGACGACCGGTCCTTGCAGATTGAAGTCGAGATCACGGCCGGACGGGCCAATAAGGCGCGCATCAACAAGTCGCCGGTGCCACGCACACGGGAGATCCTCGGCATCTTGCGCACGGTGGTCTTCGCGCCCGAGGACCTCGCGCTCGTCAAGGGTGATCCGTCGGAGCGCCGCCGATTCCTCGATGACCTGCTCGTGCAACGGCTGCCACGCCTGGCAGGCACGCGGGGCGACTATGACCGCGTGCTCAAGCAACGCAATGCGCTGCTGAAATCGGCCGGTGCCGCGCGCCGCAGCAATCCCGACGAGGTGGCTCGCACTCTCGAGGTGTGGGACGACCAGGTGGCTGCACTCGGGGCCGAACTCACCGTGGCGCGCTGCGATCTCGTGGAGCGGCTCCGCCCACGAGTGGCATCGGCGTACGCCGAGCTCATCGACAGCGGCGAGACAGTCGGACTCACCTACGCCACGAGCGTCGAAGGCCTCCCCACGAACGATGTGACTGCGGCGAAGGAAGCGTTGCTCGCGGGGATGATCGATCGGCGGCGAGAGGAACTCGACCGCGGCGTGACCCTCGTCGGGCCGCATCGCGACGACCTACTCCTCGCTCTTGGGCCCGTGCCAGTGAAGGGCTACGCATCTCATGGCGAGTCGTGGTCGGCGGCGTTGGCGCTGCGGCTGGCCTCCTACGACCTGCTCACCGAGGAGTCGGCCGCTCCAGTGCTGGTCCTCGACGATGTCTTCGCCGAACTCGATGCCTCACGTCGCGCGCACCTGGCCGAGCGCGTGGCCTCGGCCCCGCAGGTGCTCATCACCGCGGCGGTCGCCGAGGATGTGCCGGCGGCACTGACGGGCACTCGCTATGACGTCACCAACGGGGAGGTGGAACGCCATGGCTGATGACGACGTCGCGCCAGATCTTGCGCGAGCGATGATCGCGCGCGCCAAGTGGTCGGCCAAGCACGCGCCCTCCGCATCGCCGTCCACCTCGAAGGCGAGGAAGTCAGCGAGCT
>CAINGG010000490.1 GCA_903848435.1 uncultured Actinomycetes bacterium
CGCGCCACGAGAGTGCGCTCGGCCAACTCGGCGGGCACCGGCCCGAGAGCGACGTACGCCGATGACCGCAGGTCGAGGATGACGCCGCGATCGGCGGCGTCGGCGATGGCTGCAGGGACGACCTCGCGCCACATCACGGCCAGCTTGCCGACTCCGGGCAGGGTGGCGTCGCCGGAGAGCCGGTACGCCGGGATCGGGTCGTCGATGCGCAGGAGCCCAAAGAGCGCCGAGGCGATGGCGATGTCGCTCGCGGCGCGGGTGCGGGAACGCTTGGGCAGCGTCGGGAGATCCAGGGCGTCGTAGAGCACGCCGGTGTAGATCTCGCCCGCGGGCGCGGTGGGGGCGGTGAGCAGGGCGCGGTCGCGGTCGAGTTCGTCGTCCTGGCGGGCCGAGATGCCGAGGACGGTGCGGGCCTTGGCCGGGGGTCCGGCGCACAGTTTCACCAGCGCGTTAGCCACCGTCGTGCGCGTCGGATTGAGTGCGGGGAAGGACAGGCGAGACATTCGAAGCGCGGCCCCCTTCCTCGGAGTCGCCTTGCCCTCACTCGGTGGAAGCAGGATGAGCATCCTGTGCTTCGACCTTCTTCGAGTAGTGGCCGTAGAGGGGCATCAGGACCGCCACCGCGACGAGCGACAGGGCGGCGCCGGCCATTGTGGCCGCCAGGCGCTCGAACGCGGTCGAGACGACAGACGTCGCTGAGCCCTCGAGCAGCACGATGGCGGGCGTGAGGACGGCGGCAAACATCCAGTAGGGGTACTTCGGCTTGACCAGCACGACAATCGCCACAGGGAAGAGGATGGCGCCGAGTATCGCGGTGACGGTGCCATTGGAGATCACCAGATTGATGACGAGGGCGACGGCGATTCCCACGACTGTGCCGCCGGCTCGCTGCATCGTCTTGTCGAGGGCGTCGCGCAGGTAGGGCTGGAAGACCACGACGACGGTAAGCACGAACCACCCGCCGGTGTGGCCCCAGTTGGTCGCCACCGAGATGCCCGCCGCCGCCCCGGTGAGTACGGCGAGGGTGATGGCGTAGGCCCAGGTGCGCTGCCAGGTTTCGGGCTTCATGGCCGGCTTGGTGGACTTGCGGGTGACCACCCAGCTGAGGCCGGCACCCCACAGGCTGCCGACGATGGTGACGAGCGCGACAAGGCCGACGTTGATGACCGCGTCGGCATCGAGATTTGGCGGGAGGCACACGACGAACCCCACCGTGACGGGGACCATGACCAGGGCCCTTGACGCTCCGAAGCGGCAGGCCAGGCCGATCACCAGGGCAGTGGTCGCCATCGTCAGGGCCGCGAACACGGCGTCACCCTGAGCGACGACGGCAAGGGCGCTAGCCACCGTCAGCACGGGGATGGCCAGCAGCGCTGCGCGTGGACCGGCCAACCCCATCGGCAGCATCCCCGCCATCACCGGCAGGAAGATCGCCGAGGCGATGTCGCTGCGTCCGGCGGCCAGGGCGATGAGCGAGGGCACCGTCATGCCGACCGTCAGGACGATCAGCCCCGTGATGAGCCGTGCCCGCTTGCTCATGGGTGCCACGAGCGCACCCTAGCGGGGGAGAGGTCCTGCGAAACGCTTGTACGCTAGATGGGCGGCGGACGAGCCGACCGGGCGATCGCGGCGCGCAAGCGTCGAGGAAAGTCCGGACTCCACAGGGCAAGGTGGTGGGTAACGCCCACCCGGGGAAACCCGCGGGACAGTGCCACAGAAAGCAAACCGCTAGTCCTCGGACTAGTAAGGGTGAAACGGCGGTGTAAGAGACCACCAGCACCGCAGGCGACTGCGGTGGCTCGGCAAACCCCACCCGGAGCAAGACCAAGAGGATCCGCAAGGGTCCATGGCAGGTGAGCGGCCCGCTCGGCCCGCAAGGGCCACGCCTGCTGGTAGGTCGCACGAGGCCATCGGCAACGGTGGTCCCAGATGGATGATCGCCCCTCGCGTGAGCGAGGACAGAATCCGGCTTATAGGTCGACTCGTCCGCCGCCCGCCCGCTACCGCGGGCCTGCCGTCGGCCGTTGTCGACCCCGCCCGCCCGCTAGCGCGGGGACTACGACTGCGCGGCTTCGCGATCCTTGCCGAGCTTGAGCAGGCGGTTCAGCATCTTGTCGAAGGCCTTGACGACCTCGCGGGCACCCTCGGACTTCACGGCGTGCAGCGGCTGCCCGGCGCTCTCGGCCTGCTGCACCGCGACACGCTCGGGGATGGACGGCTTGAGCAGTGCCTGTGCGCCGTGGATCTGCACCAGCTCGCGCTTGCGGTAGCGGTGCTCCTCGGTCTTCTCGCGCATCCGGTTGACCACAATGCCGCCGAACTCCAGGCGCGGGTTGACCGAGTCGCGGATCTCCTTGATCTCGGCGATGGCGCGCTCGGCGCCCTGCGCGCCGAAGTACGACGGGGTCGTCACCACGACCGCCAGGTCAGCGGCAGCCAGGGCCTCGCGGGTGAGCGCGCCCAGCGAAGGCGGGCAGTCGATGAGGACGAGATCGACGTCGAGGTGCTTGACCGCTCGGGCCAGCTTGGGACGGAAGGCCCGGGTGCCGGACCAGGCGTCGAACCGCACGAGATGGGGATCGCTGGCGATCAGGCGGATATCGCCGGTGTCACCCTTCCAGTCGGAGCGGGTCAGGGCCTCGGTGACCGATTCCTCGGTGGGGTGTGCCAGGACCGTGGACGC
>CAINGG010000491.1 GCA_903848435.1 uncultured Actinomycetes bacterium
AACAAGGCCTTCGACGTCTCGGCCGCCATTCCGATGGACTCCTGGTACGGCGAGCTTCTCAAGGGCTTCGTGAACTGGTCGTCGAACCCCTCGTGGCTCCAGGTCATCGCCTGGATCCTCTACGTCGCCATCGTGATGACGTTGTTCTTCCGCAGCGCGAAGCCGGCTGCGAAGGCCGTGGCGTCAGCGCCTGCGGCCACGTCGCCGGCCGTGGCGACTCAGGCCGACGGTGCCGGCGCCGAGGTCACCGGGTCCCAGCGCGCCGACGCCTCGAGATAGGGCGAGCCACAACCGGCAGCGTTGCCGTCATACTCCGCGGCGCTGTGCCTTCAGGCCAATGTCCATGCGCTCGCGTGCCTCGCGCACCTGCCCGCGCTCACTGACCTCGGGCACGCCGACCTGCCAGAAGGCACCGCCCTCGGTCCAGTCTGACTCCCGCACCTTCATGCTGATGACATTCACGCCCGGCTGCTGGTCGGCCAGCGCCTCGCGTAGCTCATCGATGTCGCTCACGGTCACGGCCCGCGCGCCCATGGCGGCTGCATGTGCCCGGAAGTCGACGCGCGCACCGGTGTGACCGTGCGAGTCACGCAGCATGTTGTTGTACGACGCCCCGCCTTGGCCCACCTGCAGGCGCTCGATGACGGCAAACCCCTCGTTATCGCAGATGAGAACGGTCATGTCGGTGCCCGACAGGGCAGCGGAGAAGATGTCGGAGTTCATCATCATGTAGGCACCGTCGCCCACGAGCACGTAGGTGCGTCCGCGTCCGGCGTTGGCGATCGCTGCCCCCCAGCCACCCGAGACCTCGTAGCCCATGGTCGAGAAGCCGTACTCGCAGTCGAAGGTGGCCAATCCGAGGGAGTGCCAGTTGATGTTGAGCTCGCCCGGGAGACCACCCGATGCGGTGAGCACGTAGTCGTCGGGTGTTGCCTGCGCGTTGACAGCGCCCACCACCTGCGCGTAGCTCAGCGGCAGATCGCCGTCGGGTGCCGTGCGGTCGGCGATGAACGCATTGAGGTCGGCGCGCATGACCTCGCCCTTGGCCGTCCACTCCAGTGGGGTGGTCCAGCCGTCGAGTCGCGCCGCCAACTCCAGCAGGCCTTCGCGCGCATCGGCCACCACGGGCAGCGCACGATGCTTGACCGCGTCGAAGCGCGCCGCGTTGAGGCCGATGAACTGCGCCTGCGGGTGGAAGACGGTCCATGACCCGGTCGTGAAGTCCTGTAGGCGCGTGCCGACGGCGAGGATCACATCCGCGCCCGATGCGAGCTCGTTGGCCGGCGCGGCCCCGGTCACGCCGATCGGTCCGCCATAGCGGGGGTGGTCCCACAGCAGGGTCGACTTGCCGGCCACCGTCTCGACGACCGGGATGCCGTGGCGCATGGCGAAGTCCGCGAGCTCGCGCTCGGCCAGCGAGTAGTGCACGCCGCCGCCGGCGATGATCAGCGGCCGCTGCGCGGTGCGCAGAAGCTGCGATGCCCGGTCGAGCTGCCCCAGATCAGCGCGTGGGCGGATCGGCTCGTGCACGACGGTCTCGAAGAGCTCCTCGGGGAAGTCGTAGGCCATCGCACCCACGTCCTGCGGCAGGCCGATGAAGGCCGGACCGCACTCGCCCGGGTCGCGCATCGTCGCAACCGCCTGCGGCAACGACGTGATCACCTGCGCCGGGTCGGTGATGCGGTCCCAGTAGCGCACCACAGGACGGAACGCGTCATTGACGGTTGTCGACGGCGAACCGAAGTGCTCCACCTGCTGCAGCACCGGATCGGGAAGTCGCGAGTGGAACGTGTCGCCGCAGATGAAGAGCACCGGCAGTCGATTCGCCATCGCCATGCCCGCTGCCGTAACCATGTTGGTGGCGCCGGGTCCCACCGACGACGTCGCGACCATGATCTGCTGCCGACGCGTGGCCTTGGCGTACGCCGCAGCGGCTAGGCCCATGCCCTGCTCGTTCTGGCCGCGCCACGTCGTGATGGCGTCACGATGCATCTCGAGCGAGTGCCCGAGGCTCGTGACATTGCCGTGGCCGAAGATCGCGAACACGCCCGGGAAGAGGGGAGCCTCTCTCATGTCTGTGCCGGGTGTCGGCTCCATCAACACCCGCTGCGCAATGAGGTAGCGCACGATCGCCTCGGCAGTGGTCATCCTCATGCGTTCGCCCCCAGGTCGGTGACGGGCTCCCAGGTGCGGGAGGTCCAGGAGTCGATGAGCGCCTGCTGCACCGACACGACATCGACGGCTTCCTTGAAGCCGGGCGAGAAGGCGCCGCCGGTTGCTAGCGCCTCGAGGAAGACGAAGTCCTCGGTCGCCACGATGTCCTCGAAGCCGATCGCGTTGGCCTGGCCTGGCACGAATGCGCCATGGAACGCGAAGCGGTCGCCGCCGAAGATCGTCGTCCAGCCCGTCTCCTTGATCGACGGATCGTGGCGGTAGTACTGCAACTCGTTGAGTCGCTCGAAGTTCCACGCGAGCGCACCCTTGGTGCCGTAGATCTCGAAGGCGTTCTGGCTTTCGGGCCCGATCGTCGTGCGGCTGGTCTCGAACGTGCCCGTGGCTCCGCAGTCGAAGCGGCACAGCATGGAGGCGAAGTCCTCGTTCTCGACCGGACCCTTCGGATCGGAGGGCGTGCCGCGGCCATAGTGGCTGGCGGCACCCTGCGGGATCGGCCGCTCGGTGATGACGGTGTGCTGCATGCCCACCACCTCGGCGATGTC
>CAINGG010000492.1 GCA_903848435.1 uncultured Actinomycetes bacterium
CTCACCGGCGACACCCCGTCGGGCTCGACGACGGCTCGCTCCGTCACGACAGCGCTGATGTAGCGGGCGGGGGTCACGTCGAAGGCGGGGTTGAACCCGTCAGCGCCCTCGGGAGCGACACGCGAGCCCGCATACGTGGTGACCTCGTCCCCGTTGCGGAGCTCGATCTCGATATGCGAGCCATCGGGGGTGGCCATGTCGACCGTGGACGATGGCGCGGCTACGACAAAGGGAATGCCCGCAGCATCGCAGGCGAGCGCCACGCCTAGCGAACCGATCTTGTTGGCGGTATCGCCATTGCGAGCGATGCGATCGGCACCGATGATCGCCACGTCCACCAGCGCTCGCAGGATCGTCGACGCTGCCGCACCGTCTGCCTGCACGCGACACGGGATGCCCTGGCGCGCGCATTCCCATGCCGTCAGGCGAGCGCCCTGGAGAAGCGGCCTGGTCTCGTCGGCGTAGACCATCTCGACCTGTCCGCGCTCATGCAGCTCGCGGATGATGCCGAAGGCAGTGCCCCAGCCCGTGGTGGCAAGGTCCCCGGTGTTGCAGTGGGTGAGCACCCGCACTGGACGGCGCTCGACCCGATCGAGGATCCAGTCGGCACCGAGCCGCGAGAGCTCACGATTGGCCGCCTGGTCTTCGGCCACGATCACATGCGCCTCCGCGAGAACGGCGCCCACTCCGGCAGACACGAGCGGCGTCACCCGGTCAACCCCCCAGGCGAGGTTGACCGCCGTGGGCCGAGCATCGCGAATGCGGACGATCTCGGCGCGCAGACGATCATCACTCCAGGCCTCGCGCTCTGCCTGGCGCATCGCCACCGCGACACCGTAAGCACCGACGGCACCTAGTGCTGGCGCACCGCGCACGACCAGTCGCTGCACGGAATCGACCACCGAGTCGACGTCATCGCAGGCGCGATAGTCCTCGCGTGCGGGCAGCAGGGTCTGATCCAGGAGCACGAGGGCGCCGCGAACGTCGTCCCAGTGGACCGCGCGCACATCGTGCATGCCTAGAACGCATCCGTCGGGGTGTAGACCCCCCACACGCTCCGCAGCGCATCGCACACCTCGCCGACGGTCGCGCGGGCGCGCAGCGCATCGCGCATGGGATACAGAAGGTTGTCGGTGCCGGCGGCCGCCGCTCGCACCGCGGCCAGCGCGCTGTCGACCGCGGCCTGATCGCGCTCGGCACGCACGCGCTCCAGGCTCGCGCACTGCTCCCGCTCGATGGCCGGGTCGACGCGAAGTGGCTCGTAGGGCTCTTCCTCATCGAGCGTGAAGCGATTGACGCCGACCACCACGCGCTCTCCAGCGTCGATCTCCTGCGCGAACTGGTAGGCCGACTTCTCGATCTCGAGCTTCTGGAAGCCCTGCTCGATAGCCGCGACGGATCCACCGCGCTCCTCCACCTGCGCCATGAGCGCGAGCACCGCCTCCTCGATCTCGTCGGTGAGCGACTCGACGACGTAGGAGCCGGCAAAGGGATCCACGGTCTTGGTGACGTCGGACTCGTAGGCGATCACCTGCTGAGTGCGCAAGGCGAGGCGTGCAGCCTTCGCGGTGGGAAGGGCGATGGCCTCGTCGTAGGAGTTGGTGTGCAGCGACTGGGTGCCCCCGAGGACAGCGCCGAGGGCCTGGACGGCCACTCGGACGAGGTTCACCTCGGGCTGCTGCGCGGTCAGTTGAACGCCGGCGGTCTGCGTATGGAAGCGGAGCATCATCGACTTGGGGTCCTGTGCGCCGAACTCTTCTTTCATGATGCGCGCCCAGATACGGCGGGCCGCGCGAAACTTCGCGACCTCCTCCAGGAACGTCGTACGGGCCACGAAGAAGAAGGCAAGCCGAGGGGCGAACTCATCGACATGCTGCCCGGAGGCGACAGCCGCGCGAACGTATTCGACTGCGTCGGCCAGCGTGAACGCAATCTCCTGCACGGGAGTGGCCCCCGCCTCCGCCATGTGATAGCCGGAGATGGAGATCGTGTTCCAGCGCGGGATCTCCTCGCGGCAATAAGCGAAGATGTCGGTCGTCAGCCGCAGAGATTGCGCCGGCGGGTAGATGTAGGTGCCGCGCGCAATGTATTCCTTGAGCACATCGTTTTGAATGGTGCCATTGAGGGCGGCACCGGGCACGCCCTGCTCCTCGGCGACCAACTGGTAGAGCAGCAGAAGGATCGCGGCCGGTGCGTTGATGGTCATGGACGTCGACACCTGATCGAGCGGGATGCGGTCGAAGAGGATCCGCATGTCGTCGATCGTGTCGATGGCGACGCCGACCTTGCCGACCTCACCATGCGCCATGGGGTGGTCGGAGTCGTAACCCATCTGGGTGGGCAGGTCGAAGGCCACGGACAGGCCGGTCGTGCCAGCAGACAGGAGTTGGCGATAGCGCTCATTGGACTCGGCCGCCGTGCCGAACCCGGCGTACTGCCGCATGGTCCAGGGGCGACCGGTGTACATGGTCGGGTAGACCCCGCGAGTGAATGGATACTGGCCAGGGTCGCCTAGGTGGTCGTGAGCATCCCAGCCGACCAGGTCAGCCGGGGAGTAGACAGGCGCAAAGGGCAGGCCGGACTCGGTCCGCCCCGCCGAGTCGCTACTCGTCACCCTTTCGGACCCTGATCTTGCTGCCCAACCAGCGCACCGGGTCGTACATGTCGTCGATGACGCGCTCCTTGAGCGGAATGAGCGCATTGTCGGTGATCTTGATGTGCTCGGGGCACACCTCGGTGCAGCACTTCGTGATGTTGCAGTAGCTGAGGCCGAGGACTTCCTGGGCCTCCCTGCGTCGATCGAGCGTGTCGAGGGGGTGCATATCGAGCTCGGTGACTCGCATGAGGACGCGGGGCCCCGCGAAGTTGGTCATGTTGTCCTCGTGATCGCGAATCGCGTGGCAGGTGTTTTGGCACAGGAAGCACTCAATGCACTTGCGGAACTCCTGGCTGCGGGCGACGTCCTCCTGCTGCATCCGGTATTCGCCCGGCTCCAGGCCCTTCGGCGGCTTGAACGCCGGTACCTCGCGCGCCTTGGCGTAGTTGTACTGGACATCGGTGACCAGGTCGCGAATGAC
>CAINGG010000493.1 GCA_903848435.1 uncultured Actinomycetes bacterium
ACGCGCTGCGTGCTGGCCTTCCTGCTCGACTCCTATGACGAGGACGAGGCTCCCAACGCCAAGGGGGGCATCGACAAGCGCACAGTCCTGCGCCTTGATTCGCGCCTTGCGCCGGTCAAGGCAGCGGTGCTTCCCCTTTCGCGCAATGCGGATCTATCGCCCAAGGCTCGCGACCTGGCCGACCGCCTGCGCCGCCGCTGGAACATCGAGTTCGACGATGCCGGCGCCATCGGCCGCCGTTACCGGCGCCAGGACGAGATCGGGACGCCGTACTGCGTCACCGTCGACTTCGAGACCCTCGAGGACAACGCCGTGACGGTCCGCGAGCGCGATTCCATGGCCCAGGAGCGCCTGGGTATCGACGGCCTCGAGGAGTGGCTGGCGGCCCGGCTGCCTTCCTGCTGAGGAGGCGCGTGGCGACTTCCCGAAAGCCTCCCCGACCCGATGGGAGGCGTTTAGGCTCCATTCACCGGCAGATCACCGGCCTAGGCAAGGCTGGCGATGCCAACGTCGTCAACGAAAAGGGGATTCATGCGACGCCTTATACCCGCCATTGCGGCCGGAGCCCTGCTCCTGGCCGCCTGCTCCTCGGGGTCTTCTGACTCCGGCGGCAGCTCCTCCGCGGCACCCGAGTCGTCGGCAGCCACCTCGGCTGCGCCGGCACCGGGTGATACCTGCGGCACCACGATCGACGAGATCGCGGCCAAGGCCAAGGAAGAGGGCAAGGTCAACCTGATCGCCCTTCCCGACACCTGGGCGAACTACCGCGGCATCATCGACTCCTTCGTCGCGAAGTACGGCATCGAGGCGCCGGTGATGAACCCGGACGCGTCCTCGGCTGACGAACTCACCGCTGTCGAGACGCTGCGCGGCCAGCCCGACATGCCCGAGGTCCTCGATATCGGACCGTCGTTCGTCCAGCAGGCGAAGGACGCGGGCTACCTCGAGGCATACAAGCCCGTCGTGTGGGACGAGATCCCCGCATCGCTCAAGGGTGAGGACGGCACCTGGGTCGGCGCCTACTACGGCGTCCTAGCGATCGCGACCAACGCGACCATCCAGCCCAACGTGCCCAAGACCTGGGCCGACCTGAAGAAGCCCGAGTACAAGGGCCAGGTGACCATCAACGGCGATCCGCGCGAGGCAGGCGCTGCCTTCGCGGCCGTCATGGCGGCCTCGCTGGCCAATGGCGGGTCGTTCGACGACATCATGCCCGGCATCGAGTACTTCTCCGAGCTCAAGAAGCTCGGCAACCTTCAGACGCTGGATGTCACCGAGGCGGCCGTGCTCTCCGGCGAGGTGCCCATCGCACTTGACTGGACGTACAACTTCCCGGGCCTGAAGCCCGCGCTCGATGAGGCTGGGTTCGACTTCCAGATCGTCGTGCCGGGCGATGGCGTCTACGGCGGGTACTACGCCCAGTCGGTCGTCACCGAGGCTCCGCACCCGTGCGCTGCTCGCCTGTGGCTCAACCACCTGGTGAGCGACGAGGGCGCGTTGGGCTACCTCGAGGGCGGTGCCATCCCGGCGCGCTACGCGTCGCTGCTGGAGGCCGGCCTGATCACTCCCGAGGCGGCAGCCAACCTGCCGTCGGCCGAGACGATCGCAGCGATCTCGTTCCCGTCGCAGGCGCAGATCGATGCGGCAAAGGCCGTCATCACCGAGCAGTGGGGGCCCATGGTCGCGGACCAGTAGGACCGGTCCGCACGACCTGATCGCAACCGCTCAGAGGAAGAGGCCGACGTGAGGAGGAGGTTCGACACCGCGACGATCGTTGTCGCCGTGCCGTTCCTCGCCTTCGTCGGCCTCTTCCTCTTTGTCCCCACGATCGGCCTGGCCATCAAGGCCCTCACCCCCGGAGGGTCGTTCGGCTTCGGGTCACTGCAACGTGCCCTGGAGGGCTCCTACCGCACGGCGTTCATCAACTCCATCACCCTCGCCGTGACCAGTGCCCTCCTGGGTGGCGTCATCGGACTGCTACTCGCGCTCAGCCTGCGCAGTCTGCAGCGCCCACGCTGGCTTCGGTCGACTACGGACTCGTGGTCCGCGGTCGCATCGCAACTGGGTGGCATTCCCCTGGCCTTCGCGTTCATCGCGGCGATCGGCACCCAGGGGTTGCTCACCAAGGTCCTCAAGCAGGTGGGCGTCGACATCACCCAATCCGGTTTCAGCCTGTCGGAGTTCTGGGGACTGGTCATCGTCTACCTGTACTTCCAGATCCCGCTGATGTTCCTGGTGATGATGCCGGCTGTCGGGGGACTGAAGAACACCTGGTCGGAGGCCGCCTCCATCATGGGTGCGAGCCCCGGACGCTATTGGCGCTCTGTCGCGCTACCACTCCTCGTGCCCTCGTTCCTCGGCGGCCTGCTGCTGCTCTTCGTCAACTCCTTTGCCGCCTATGCCACCGCATACGTGCTCAATCCCGGAGCGCAGATCGTGCCGCTGCTGGTGCGCTTCCTGCTGCAGGGCAACGTGATCACCGGCGAAGAAGATCTCGCCTACGCGATCATCCTGTGGACCATCAGCTTGCTGCTGGCCAGCCTGCTGCTCATCGCCGTTCTCCAACGGCGCACGGCGAAGTGGGCGTCATCGTGAAGATCCTGCGCGCTGTTTTCCTCATTGCTCTCGGCCTCTTCTTCTTCGTGCCGCTCGTCGCCATGGCACGCTTCGCCTTCCAGTCCGTGCCCGTCGTCCTGCTGACCCCGGAGAAGTTGCTCGAAGGCTGGAGCATCAGTGGGCTGATCGAGGTGTTCGGCAATCCGGAGTTCCAGCGTGCCTCGCTGGTGAGCCTGCAGTTGATGGTCCTGTCGATCATCCTCACGCTGGTGCTCCTGCTGCCCGTGGCTGCCCTCGTCGAGATCCGCGCCCCCCAACTGCGCACGGCCATGTCTGCCATCACGCTGCTTCCGTGGGTGGTGCCGCCCATCGCCCTCGTTGTCGGCGTGGCCGCCACCTTCCGCAACACCGTGCCGTGGTTCCTTGCCAGCCCCTACAGCCTGGTCCCCTTCTACGTCTTGTGGGCGCTGCCCTTCTCCTACCGTGCCCTCGACGCCGGCCTGCGCTCGATCGGCGCTCGCACGCTCTACGAGGCCGCGCGCGTCATGGGCGCATCGACGTTCACCACCATCGTGCGTGTCCTCGTGCCCAACATGGTGGGCGCGATCATCGCGGCCTCCGTGCTGACGGCCGCCCTCGTGCTCGGCGAGTTCGCCTTCGCGGCGCTGTTGCTCAAGGAGACGCTGCCCACGTTCATGGCCGAGTTCCAGCGGTCCGAACCTCGTGCGGGCATGGCTCTGGCTCTCGCGGTCATGCTCCTGACCGCCCTCATCATCTGGATCGGTGTACGCGCGCTGCGCAAGCGCGGCATGGACCTTCAAGCGGCAGGAGTGTGATGGCGACCGTCCTGATGTCGGGCATCCGCAAGGAATTCGGTTCCACGGTGGCCCTCAGCGACTTCACCCTCGAGATCGAGTCGGGGGAGTTGATCTGCCTGCTCGGGCCCAGTGGCTGCGGCAAGACCACGGCGTTGCGCGTCCTGGCCGGGTTCGAGAAGCCGGATGCCGGCACCGTGCTGGTCGGCGGTGAGGACATCACGACGATCCCCACCCCTAAGCGCAACTTCGGCATGGTGTTTCAGGAGTACAGCCTCTTTCCCAACATGACCGGGCGTGCCAACGTCGAGTTCGCGCTCAAGCTCCGCAAGGCGGGCACGGCCGAACGCAAGGAGACGGTCGACCGGCTCCTGACGATCACCGGCCTGACCGAGCATGCCGACAAGTACCCCCACCAGATGTCGGGCGGTCAGCGTCAGCGAGTCGCCCTGGCGCGTGCCTTGGCCAGTCAGCCCCGCGTCCTCCTGCTCGACGAGCCCCTGTCGGCGCTCGATGCCAAGGTCCGCGACAACCTCCGCGAGGAGATTCGTCGAGTTCAGCGCGAGGTGGGTGTCACCACGCTCTTCGTGACCCACGACCAGCACGAGGCACTCGCCATCGCCGATCGCGTGGGAGTGATGAGCAATGGGCGCCTGGAGCAACTCGACCCGCCGCGCGCCCTCTACGAGCGCCCTGCGTCAGCCTTCGTCGCCGGCTTTGTCGGAACCGTCAACCGCCTGCCAGCCGCGCCCGAGGGCGATCGCTGGCGGGTGCTCAACCGGACCATCAGGGCCCATGCCACCGTCTCGGGAGCTCATCTCGCGGTCATCCGCCCCGAGCAGTTGAGCGTCGATCCAGACGCCAGCGGGGATGGCACGGTGAGCGAGGTCACCTTCCTCGGCCCGTTGACCCGCGTGGTCGTCCAGCGTGCCGGCCAGTCGCTCATCGCCGATCTGCTCACGTCGGAGTTTGGCGGCGTCGCAGTGGGCGAC
>CAINGG010000494.1 GCA_903848435.1 uncultured Actinomycetes bacterium
CGGCCCTACGCACGTTGCGGCGGGTTCAATCCATGGTCTTGAAGGTGCATGTGACCGTGAAGACACCGTCTTCTCCCACGGCAACCTCGCATTGGCCTCTGGCACCGACGTAGGCGCCGGTCCCGCCGACGATCGCATAGGAGACCTTCGGCTTGACGTTCTGAAGTTCTGCCGCCTGGAAGAGCTCGTCACCCATGATGAGGATGGAGTCCGTGCGCTCCTCGCCGAAAGCGAACTCCGCCTGCACGAACCGTGCCTCGATGTCGCCAGACACCTGGTTGATGAAGGCTTTTCAGCGAAACCGCCGATCACGGCACCTGACGCATCCACGAGATCGCCGCTTCGGGAGATGAAGTCACCCACCGACGACCCCGAAGATCCAAGGTCCACCGTATTGGACTGCTGGATCTTCGACTGGAACGACAGGGTTATGGCGTCCGATCCGGAACTGCACGCGGAAACGGCAAACGCACCCACCAAGCCCAAGGACACGGAAGCGATGATGCGACGTTTCATGATTCGATCCTAACGGGCCCACCCCCGCTTGGTCGGCGAGCCGGATACCCGTGGTTCGATGCGCGCATGACCGAGCGACGCATCCCTATCGACACGCCATCGGGAACGTTCGAGGTGTGGACCCAGACCCTCGGCTCGAATCCGAGCGCACGCGTCCTGCTGCTGCACGGCGGTCCGGCAGCCACGCACGAGTACTTCGAGTCACTGGCTCCGGCACTCGTCGACGGCGGGCTCGAGGTCATCTACTACGACCAACTCGGATCGCACGCGAGCGATCAGCCCGACGATACGAGCCTCTGGACGCTCGAGCGCTTCGTCGACGAGGTCGAGCAAGTGCGCATCGCGCTCGGGCTGGACCGCGACGACTTCATCGTCCTCGGGCACTCGTGGGGTGGACTGCTCGGCATGGAGTACGCGCTCACTTACGGCGACAACCTCAAGGCGCTCATCGTCTCCAACATGATGGCCTCGATCCCGGCCTATGACCGTTTCGCGCGCGAGGTGATCATGCCGACGATCGATGCTGCGGCACTGGCACGCATCCAGGAAATCGAGGCGGCCGAGGATTACGGCAACCCGGAGTACGAGTCGCTGCTCATGGAGCACCACTACATCCACCACGTGCTGCGCAAGCCCGTCGACGAATGGCCCGAGCCCGTCACCCGCTCGTTCGCGCACCTCAATCCGGCCATCTACGTGCCCATGCAGGGCCCGAGCGAGCTGGGGTCCACTCCCGAGGCGAGCCTCTACACCTGGGATCGGTTCGACGACCTCGGGCGCATCGACGTGCCGACGCTGGTGATCGGCGCGGAGCACGACACGATGGACCCGCAGCACATGCGCGCCATGGCCGAGCGGCTGCCCCGCGGCACCTACCTGCACTGCCCCGATGGGAGTCACATGGCCATGTGGGATGACCCCGAGGTCTATGTCAGCGGCGTCCTGGATTTCGTACGCGACCTATAGGAAGCCACCTCGCCTGTGCCAGGCTGCGCACATGAGATACCGACTCGGCCTTGCCGTCACCCTCGCCGCAGCCCTCGCGCCCGCCGCATTGATCAACGCTGCACCCGCGTCCGCGCACGCGATCGTGGACCTCGAGGGGGATCCGGCGTACGCCGGTCGAACGTCGGCCATCAGCCTCGAGCTCCAGCACGGATGCCTGGCCAACCAGGTCGGCATCGACACCGTGGTCGTCTATCTCGAGAAGTCGTATCGCTCCGTGCAGGCCGGGGCAGTCGACGGCTGGAAGGTGTCGGTCAAGCGCACGTCAGACAAGACGCGCAAGATCACCTACACGCTGACCGGCACACGGCCGGCCTTCAACACTCCTACCTACTTCCCCCTCACCATCGGGTGGCCGTCCACGCCTGGCGTGTATGGCCTGCCCGTCAAGCAGAAGTGCGAGGGCGAAGTCAACGTGTGGGACGTGCCCGACGGCCCCGCGACGGCCAACCAGCCTTCTCCGCCTCTGTATCCACTGCCGCAGATCAAGGTCCTGAAGGCGCGCTAGGTCAGCCGGTCGCAGCGCGCACGGTCACCGGCAGCGCGGTCACGGCGGCATTGCCGCTGACCGGGTCGTAGCGCTGATCGTCGGTGATGTCGTTGACGCTTGCGCCGTCGAGCGACGCCGCGTGCAGCCAGCTCACGCCGTCGCGAGTGCCATGACCCCAGCCATGGGGAAGGCACACGACACCGGGCATGAGGTCATCGGTCAGTCGTACGTCGGCTGCGATCTCACCGACGCGCGACGAGATGACAGCGCGATCGCCATCGGCCAGGCCGCGCGACGCACCGTCATCCGGGTGCATCAGCAGGGAATACGTGTTGCTCCCCGTGGTCAATCGCTCGGTGTTGTGCATCCACGAATTGTTGCTGCGCAGGTGTCGGCGCCCGATGAGCAGCATCTGCTCACTGCGGGCGTCGACAGTCGCCTTCTCCAGCCCGGCGACGACGCGTGGCCAGTCGGCCGTGACCACCGGGTGGTCGAGGCGGATGCGCTTGTCGGAGGTCATGAGGCGTCGCGGGAGCACGGACTGGAGCGGGCCGAGGTCGAGGCCGTGCGGAAAGCGCTGGACCTTGCGCAGCGTCAGCCGCTCGCGGTGGCGCACTCCCCAGGGGCCGATGCGCAGCGCGATGTCCACCAGACGCCTCGGGAGAAGCCGTCGACGTGCCTGGTCGAGCGCCTTGGCCCGACGCGGCCCCATGTTGGCGGCATCGATGCGCGATAGGAGCGCCATCAGGATCTCGGCGTCCGAGCGAGTGTCGGGAGCGGGCTGCACGACGCGCGGGCCCCAGCGCACGTGGTTGCGCACGCTCACCGCGGGGAACACCACGTCGAACTCCTCGCGCTCCAGCGCGGCAGTCGGGGGCAGGATGACATCGGCGTGGCGGTTGGATTCGTTGACGTAGTAGTCGACGGACACCAGGAAGTCGAGGTCGGCGAGCGCGGCATCGATGCGCCGACCGTCGGGCACGGTCAACACGGGATTGCCCGCAACGAGAACCATCGCGCGCACCTGGCCGGGTCCGGGGGTGAGGATCTCGTCGGCGAGCGTCACCGTGGGGAACTCGGCCGCCACCTCAGGAATCCCGCGCACCCGCGAACGCCAGCGGTCATAGCCGATGAGGTCGGTCGTCTTGGCCCCGATGACAGGCAGATCGAACGCGGGCTCGGCGAGCATCCAGCCGCCCGCTTCGTCTAGCCGTCCCGTGAGGATGTTGAGCACATGCACGAGCCAGTAGGCGCTGGTGCCGTAGACCGTCTGGCAGACCCCGAGCCGCGCGTACACCGCCGCCCTCCGCGCACCCGCCAGGTCGCGGGCCAACTGCCGGATGACGTCGGCCGGCATTCCGGTCGCCTCGCTGACGGCTTCGGGAGTGAAGGGCGCGACCATCGACTCGATGGCCGCGATCCCATCGACGTAGTCGCGCGCGCGTCCGGGTCGTGCCAGGCCCTCGGTGATGATCACCTGCACCATCGCAGCCAGGAAGTAGACGTCGGTGCCCGGGCGGATGAAGTGGTGGGCATCCGCGCTGCGCGCCGTCTCGGTGCGGCGAGGGTCGACGACCACGACCCGGCCGCCTCGCTCACGAATGCCCTCAAGCCTTCGCTTGATGTTGGGCGCGGTCATGATCGATCCGTTGGAGACCAGCGGATTGCCTCCGACGACGAGCAGGAAGTCGGTGCGATCCACGTCGGGCACGGGAAGAAGAAGCGGCGATCCGAAGAGCAGGTAGCTGAGCAGGTGCTGGGGCTGCTGGTCGACGCTCGCCGCGGAGTAGCGCTGGCGAGTGCCCAGCGCCTTGAGCAGCATGGGGATCAAGATGATCGGGCCCCAGCCATGCGTGATCGGGTTGCCGAGATAGAAGGCGATGGAGTCACCGCCATGGCGAGCCCGCGTCTGGAGCAGTCGATCGGCCACGAGGTCGAAGGCCTCATCCCAGCCGATGCGCTCCCAGCCCGCGGCGGTGCGTCGCACCGGGTGGCGTAGGCGGTCAGGATCGTTGTGGAGGTCCTGCCAGGCCACGCCCTTGGGGCACAGGTATCCCTGGCTCATGGGGTCCTCGCGATCCCCGCGAATGCCGACCACGCGGTTGGCCTCGACGGTGATCTCAAGTCCGCACGAGGCCTCGCACAGGTTGCACGACCGATAGTGGACGCTCATGACGCGCTCGGGGCAGGCATCGCGCAACCACGATCGACGTAGTCCTGGAGGGCCTCGCCTCCCCCATCGAAGGCGGGGTCGTTGAAGGCCTCGGTGATATCGGGCAGGGCCTCTTGCATCGTCGTGCCATCGGCAGCGGCGCTCTTGACGAGGAAGGCCACCGAGCGCGCGCGCACGGCGAATTCCTGGGCCGAGGTGCCCGCCGCATTGATGACGGGGGTCAGCTGGTCGACGGCGTAGACCATCGCGTCCGCGGCCGCGACCGCCGACATGGAGTCGTTGGCCTGCACGCTCTTGGCGAGATCCACCACCGCGGTGCCGTAGTCACCCATGGCGGTGAGCGCGAGGGAGCAGTCGACGGTCACCACCTGCGGCCCGGCACTGCTCGTCGGGCCTGTCGATGCGGCATCGGCGCCCGAGCATGCCGTCATGCCGAGGGCGACAGCAGCAAGCGAGATCGCATAGATGAGCGTGGAGCGCGACATGCCCACACCCTGTCATCCACCGGCTTCGGCGTCGCGCCGACGGCGAAGCAGGCTGAGCGCGTCGGTGCACCACAGCGCCCAGATGACGAGGATCGGCTGGAAGAACAGGCGAATCAGTCGCGCCGAGTCGGTGTCGAGTCCGAACGCGGACCGACCCTCGATGTACTGCCAGACATTGCCTGGGAAGACGGCCACGAAGAACGCCGCCACGACCCAGCCGACCAGCGCCCGCTGACGCACGATCACGAGCAGGGCCAGCCCTAGCCCGAGCTCGACGACCCCGGAGACGTAGACCACCGCGGACGGCCAGGGCAGCCAGGGAGGCACCTGGGCCAGGAATGCCTGGTGGGAGACGAAGTGCCCGATGCCCGCGATGACCAGGACGGCGGCCAGGCCCACCCGAGCGATGGTGCGCAGGAGGCTTCCGGGTCGGATCTCGGTCATGGCAACCCCCGCTCGTCGGCACGCGGATCGGCCGACTTCGAAGGATAGTGGCAGGATGCCGTGCATGGCAGAGTCCTTGTACGACCTGAGCTTCGTCGACAACCACGGCAAAGAAGTCAAGCTGTCGGAGTTCGCCGGCAAGCCCGTCCTCGTCGTCAACACGGCCAGCAAGTGCGGCTTCACTCCCCAGTACGACGACCTTCAGAAACTGCACGAGCAACTCGGACCGCAAGGGCTGGTCGTGCTCGGATTCCCCTGCGACCAGTTCGCCCACCAAGAGCCCGGGGACGACACGCAGATCGAGGAGTTCTGCCGGGTCAACTACGGCGTCACCTTCCCCCTGTCGACCAAGATCGATGTCAACGGCAAGTCCACGCATCCGGTCTTCAAGTTCTTGAAGGAACGCGCGGGAGGCATGCTCGGCTCATCCATCAAGTGGAACTTCACCAAGTTCCTCGTCGCACCGGATGGCCAGACGGTCAAGCGCTACGCCCCGAAAACCAAGCCCGGCGAGATCGTCACCGACATCAATCCGCTGCTGCCCCCCTCGTAGGCGGGGCTCCGCACGCCGCACCTGACCCGAATCCGCCCTCGCGGCGCGCGCCGCGGCTAGATTCGGTCCTGTCATGGACTGGGTGCGGACCCTCGGTCTTGTCGTGCTGATGCTCGCGGCGTTCACGGCGGGCATCTGGATAGCCATTCTCGTCCCCAGCGGGCCACTTTCGGTGTCACCTGCCGAATCTCCCAGTGCACCCGCATCGTCCCCCGCGACATCATCGACAGCTCCGGTGCCCTCGGCGCCAGCGGCGTACGACGGTGACGTCCTTGCCTTCGGGGACTACGTGCTCGTCAGCGTCCAGCCCTGCCTTCGCAAGCTCGGCTTCGAGGTCGATGCCGTGTCTGACCGGCGCGTGGATGCCGCCGCTTTCGACCTTCGAGCGATTGACGACAGCATCCCCGGTGGTGTGCTGATCCACCTGGGGGCCAACGGCGGGGCTACCGCCTCCGAACTCGACGGGATCATGAAGATCCTGGGCCCGGACCGGATCGTGGCCTGGACCACGATCCAACTCCCTGACGATCCCGAGCGGTACACCTTCGAGCAGGAGACCAACTCGGCCATTGCCGGGCTCGCGGAGACCTATCCCAACGTGCGGATCTTCAGCTGGAATGCCCTGTCGATGACCAACCCGGAGTGGCTGAACGCCGACGGGAGCATGACCAAGGCCGGTTGCAAGGCCTTCGCCTCCTACGCCGAGCAGGTCATGCGCGGGGGGATGTGACGCCGGTCGGTCCGCGACGACGCGCTGCGGACTGCGCGAATGCCAGCACGGCGACCATGGCGACGGCATAGCAGTAGATCGCCATGACGAGGGCGACGGTCGACTGGACATAGGCGACCAGCGCGAATCCGACGCACACGAGCAGCGCGCTGCTCAGGCCCATCGCCACGCGCCCGCTCGGGCGATCTCCTGAGAGGAATCCCAGGACGACACCGGCTGTCGGCGCGACGAGCGCGACCACCGCTGCCACGACACTTCCGACCAGCCGCGCCTCGGGGAACTGCCCGTCCACGCCGGTCACCAGGGCCCATGCCACGGCACAACCCACCGGGGTGAGGCCGACGGCTATCCACGCCCACACGGTGCGCGCCCTGGTGACCCCATCGACTACTCCTCCCACGGCTGCCGGAATCCCTCGACGTCCGCTATCTCCTCGACGGCACCATGGGAGTACTCCTCGTAGGTCTCCGGATCGCGTTCGGTCATGCGGCGACGCTAGGAAGGATCCGGGCCAGGCATCGATTGGCGTCATCCACTGACCGGTCTGACTACCGCGACGTATCCTTCGCGGGTGCCGCATTCGCATCTGGCCGAGGGGTCGCAGGGTGGTCCCCGCGACATCTTCGACTTCTGCAATCACCTGGCCTGGGAGGTCGGCGGCCCTGTGCTCATCCACGACTCCGCCTGGGGAGTGGTGGCCTACTCGACTCTCAACCAGCCCATCGACGATGCGCGACGTTCGATCATCTTGCGCCGCCAGGTGCCGGATGTCGACGCCGAGCAGCGCATTATCGAGCTCGCCCAGGTCAACTTCGACGGCGACGAGGACCTTTTCGAGACGCCGGAAGTACCCGGTATCCAGTCACGGCGCGTGGTTGCGTCCGTCCGTGTCATGGGGGTCAGGGTCGGCTCGATCTGGGCCGCGGAGTCGGCCGGTCCGCTTCACCCAGACGCCCATTCACTGCTTCGCGCGGCAGCCAAGCAGGCGGCGTTCTACTTCCAGGTGCAGGCAGACTGGAGTGGGCGCGAGCACGAGGTCTTCGTGCGGATCCTGC
>CAINGG010000495.1 GCA_903848435.1 uncultured Actinomycetes bacterium
CGCGTACGCCCGGATCCACCTCGCTGCCATAGGGCTGCTCGGCATCCTGTGGATCGGACTAGTCCTGATCGGATCACCGGCCAATCTTCTCCTGCTCGCAGCGGCCCTCACCGTGGTGGCCGATGGACTCGCCTGCATTGCCCTGCAGCGTCGCATGAGCGATCGCGAGATCACTACAGCGGACTAAGCGGGCAGACGCCGAAGGGAACATGAGTGCTGCGCCCCTACGCGCGAGGATGCGCCGCGAGGAATGCCCACAGCGCGCGGCTCGAGTCCAACTTCATGTACGGCGTACCCATGTAGTCGTCCGCGAGGGGCGACGTAGACGGTTGGCCCATCCAGGCATGACCGGCACCCTCGACGGCCAGGAACTCGACGGAGATCCCCCGCGGGCACGACCTCCAGTTGCTTAGGACCAGATCGCGATTGGCCGCGTCACGCGTCTTCGCGGCACGGGCGCGGCAGCCGTCGGCTACCGCGAGAGTCTGCGCGGCCTTGCGCGGAGGCGCGAAGCTGAAGTTCGCGATCCCCGAGCCCTTGCCACCGGAGATCGGCACGTTGGTGTCGGCAGTCCCGTGGATCTGCATCGCCGACACAGGGCGCCGTGGTGCACAGCCCGTTGTCTCCAGGGAGGCGGATTGCGCACCGACGGCAGCGAAGACATCCGAGGCTTCACAGGCCAGGCGCAGGGCCATGATGCCGCCGTTGCTGTGGCCAATGGCGTACACCCGTGACCGATCAATCGACTGAGCCTTCGCGACATCTTTGACGACCGCGCGCAGGAAGGCGACGTCGTCGACGTTGCGGGTGACCGCCGGGCCGCAGCACTTGCCGCCGTTCCACGTGCGCGCACCGCCGGTGCCGTCAGCAAAGCGCGTCACGCCATCGGGGTAGGCCACGATGAAGCCGTTGGCCGTCGCCAGGCCGTCGAAGCCACTGTTGGTCTCGAACTGCACGCCGCTGCCCAGGCCACCGTGCAGGGCGAGCAGCAGGGGTGCCCTGCCGGGAATTCCGGCCGGCACGAAGAGGCGATAGGTGCGCTGGAGGCCATCCTGGGTGCGCAGCGTGTGCTCGGTGACCGTGCCCATCGCCGCTGTCGCTGGCTTGGTGCCGGCGTAGAGATTCAGTGACTTCGTGGGAACGGGGGCCGCTACTGCCGGTCCCATCGTCGGCGTCGCCATGGCGGCTGCGAGGACCACGGCCGCGACGGCGAAATGCTTCACCCCTGCATTGTCGCAAGACGCGACACATGTTGCGAGGCGTGCCGAGGCCACGGCCTCATCCGCCCGAGATCGAGCCAATGACGTGCACCGTCACTCCGTCAGGCACCTGCGTAGCGAGGCCGTCCAGGCGGCGGCATTCCTCGTCGCCGACATACACATTGACATGACGTCGGAGGCTCCCGGTCTCATCGACGATGCGCCGTCCGACGGCCGGGTAGTGACTACTCAGGGCTGCCACCACCGACCCCACGGTCACGGGCGCAGAGACGTCCACGTCGAGGTGGCGGTGGCCCTCCGCGTGCGCAGCGAGGGCGGCGGGCAGTCGAACGGAGACGATCATGCGGCGCAGATGCGCAGCGACAGCACATCCGGCAGGTTGTCTGCGACCTGCGTGAATGACGCTCCCTCATCGGTGCTCACGAAGACCGAGCCGTTGCGGGTGCCGAAGGCGAGCACGGCCACGCCATCGTGCTCGATGACATGCGCCGCATCGCGAAGCACAGCGGCATAGAAGTCACTGGGCAG
>CAINGG010000496.1 GCA_903848435.1 uncultured Actinomycetes bacterium
GGTGCTCGTGCACAACCTCTCCCCCGACACCGCGCACGGCACGCTCGCCCGCTAGGCGAAGACCGTCCTAGGCGAACACCGTCGCCCACGCGGTGCGGCCTGCGCGCTCGCTCGCGATGCCGACCAGCACGTCTCCGTCGACGAAGGCGGTCGGTCCGTGCGGGACGGCGTCGGGCCACGGCAAGGGGACGCCGTGCCGAGCCAGACGTGCCGAGTCTGCGTCGAGTGCCACCGTCGGCAGCGTCCGGCTGGCCGCGCCGGCGGGAGTCACCAGCTTCGTCGCCGGCCCCACATCGTCAAGCGCAACGGCATCGTCGAGCGCGAAGGCGCCCGAGCGGACGCGGCGCAGGGAGGCCACGTGACCGCCGACCCCGAGCGCCGCGCCTAGGTCACGTGCCAGCGCTCGCACGTAGGTGCCGGCCGAACACGACACGCGAACGTCGATCACGGTAACCGGGTGGCCGCCGCGCATCTCCGCACGCGCGTCAATGAGGTCGAAACGGGTCACGGTGACCGGGCGGGCGGCGAGATCGACGTCCGCACCGGAGCGGACGAGGTCGTAGGCACGCTTCCCGTCGACCTTGACCGCACTGACAGAGCTGGGTCGTTGCTCGATGTCGCCCGTGAATGACGTCATGGCCCGCTCGATCTCTGGCCGCACCAGATGACCGGCATCACTCCAGGCGAGGGTGTCACCGGCCGCATCGTCGGTGACGGTGGTCTGACCCAGGACGAAGGTGCTGTCGTAATCCTTATCGGACGCGGACAGGTATCCCAACAGGCGCGTCGCCTGGCCGACTCCGAGCACGAGGACCCCGGTGGCATCCGGGTCGAGCGTGCCCGCATGCCCGATCTTGCGGGTGCCCAGCGCGCGCCGTGCGCGGCTCACCACGCCGTGGGAGGTGATGCCGGTGGGCTTGTCGACGACCAGGATGCCGACGGGATCGCTCACCGCGCCGACTAGTCGTCGTCCGGCCGCGACGCCTGCGCCGCGTCGTCGCTGTCGTCAAGGTCCTCCGGCCGAGGCTGCCGATAGGGGTCGGGGTCGCCGGCGTAGACGGCGCCGGTTGCCCGCGCATGCACCTCGGCATCAGACTCCGCCGCGACGCGCAGGAGGTCATCGATGTGCCGGGCGGTGTCGGGGAGGGCATCGGGCACGAAGGCCAGCGAGGGGGTGTGCTTGATACCGGTCTGCCTGCCCACCTCGCTGCGGAGCACCCCCTTGGCCGATTCGAGAGCCGCGGCCGTAGCGGCACGAGCCTCGTCGTCGCCGTAGACGGTGTAGAAAACGGTGGCCTCGCGCAGATCGGGTGTCACGCGAGCATCCGTGACGGTGATGAACCCCAGTCGTGGATCCTTCACGCGCATCTCGAGTGCCTCCGCGACGATCTCGCGGACGCGGTCGGCCAACTTGCGGGCCCGGGCCTCCGACGCCATCACTCCATCCCCTCGTCATCGCCGCCGAAGAGCCTTCGGCGAACTGCCAGAATCTCGATCTCGGGCCGCCCAGCGAACCATGCCTCGCAGGCATCCACGACTTCACGCGCATGGGCTGCCGAGCCCGAGACCGCAGCGACGGTCACCAGCGTGCGCCGATGGAGGTCCTGATAGCCGGTCTCCGCGACCGCCACGTCGAACTCCCGACGTACCTCCTTCACGAGCGGGCGCACCAGCGCCCTCTTCTCCTTCAGCGAGTGAACGTCGCCCAGCAGGGCATCGACCTCGCACGTGGCCACGAACACGATGACCTCCGGTGGGCTACGAGCGCGGCTTCTCCCGCATCTCGTAGGTCTCGATCACGTCGTCGACCTTGACGTCCTGGTAGGAGCCGAGGTTGATGCCGCACTCGAAGCCTTCGCGTACCTCCGTGACATCGTCCTTGAAGCGGCGCAGGCCTGAGATCGTGAGGTCGTTGGCCACCACGGCACCGTCGCGGACGAGGCGGGCCTTGGTATTGCGACGGATCTCTCCAGAGCGCACCAGTGAGCCTGCGATCGTGCCGAACTTCGA
>CAINGG010000497.1 GCA_903848435.1 uncultured Actinomycetes bacterium
CATCGCGAGAACTGCCGCGTAGGTGGCGAGCACCGCGGCCGCCACGAGGTACCCGCGCTTGGGGTGCTCGAGCCTGTCGATGACAGCACCCACGAAGGGACCGGCGAGTCCGGAGATCGCCGCGAACGTGCCGATAAGGAAAGAGCCGTCGGACGCCGATCCGCCAGCGGCGAGAACGCTGAGGATGACCGCCGAGGGAAGGCCCGCGCCCGCTCCGCGAGCAAGCGAGGCGACCACCGCGTAGGGGACAAGTCCCCCGCGTCCGGTTTGATCACTCGCCACGAGGGACACCGTAAGAGATGCACACCCACGACCACGGCAGGGGTGAGGCAGCCACTCCGTGAGCGCATGCAGGGATCGCCTAGGGTGGGGGCGCTATTTGACAGGCACGTCCAACGAAATGGAGCGACATGGAGTTCGGAGAGTTCCTCTGGAGCTTGCTGCTCATCTTCTTCTTCGTCATGTATCTGATGATCCTGTTCAGCGTGGTGGTCGATCTGTTCCGCAACCATCAGATGAGCGGAATCGTCAAGGCCATCTGGATCATCTTCCTGATCTTCATCCCGCTGATCTCGCTGCTGGTCTACGTCATCGTCTACGGGCGCGGCATGGCCACTCGGCAGCAGGAAGCAGTGGTGGCTGCGCAGAAGGAGCAGGCCGCTTACATCCAGCAGGTTGCGGGCACGAGCGCTGCTGACCAGATCGCCCAGGCGCAGCAGCTGCTGCAGTCCGGTGCCATCTCGCAGGAGGAGTTCGACAAGCTCAAGGCCAAGGCCCTCAGCTGAGCACGGCTGCCGACGCGGCTCCCTCCCTCAGTGGGAGGGAGCTCGTTCGCGTCCTGGGTCTAGCCGTCGCCCTCGGAATCGCTGCCGCGATCGGCTCCGCCCTTTTCCTGGTGGTGATGGCGCAGGGCACCAACCTGGTCTGGGAGTGGCTACCGAGCACCCTGGGCCTGGCCCAGGTGCCGTGGTGGTGGGTCTTCGCCATGCTCCTCGTCGGGGCACTCCTCATCATCGCCGCGTGGAGACTGGGCGAGGGCATGGGCAGTCCGCTCGAGGGCTTCCACTTCGATGTCGGCCCATCGCGTGCGGTCGCAGCGTTGTCGGTAGCGCTGGCCACGTTGATCTTTGGTGGCGTGCTCGGCCCAGAGGCACCGCTGATCGTCGTCGGCACCGTGATCGGCGGGCTCGTCACGCGCAAGCAAAGCCCCCAGGTGCAGCAGATGGCGATGGCGCTCGGCGGCATCGCCGCCATTAGCACCATCCTTGGCAATCCCTTTGTTGCGGCCTTCTTCGTGCTGGAGTTCGCCGCCCTCGGGGCCATGCCGCGGCAACTGCTCGTCCCCATGTTCCTGGCCATCGGGTCCAGCTATCTGGTGCTGACGGGCATTGGGCCATTTGCGGGACTGGGCGAGGTCGAGCTTGCCGTTCCCGGTATCACGGAGGTCGACAAGCTCACCTTCGTCGATCTCGGGGTTGGGGTCCTGGTCGCATTGCTGGCAGGCGTCGCCGTATTGCTGTCTCGAACGGTCGGGTACGCGACATTGCGCGTGGCGAAGAAGCGACCCGTCCTCGCGATTATCGGGGCGTCGCTGGTCATCGCGACACTCGCCGCGGCGAGCATGATCGCCTTCGACCAGCCCTACGACGTGGTTCCGTTCTCAGGAGAGAGCGCCATGCCTGGGCTGATTGCAGAAACCTCCGCTATCGCCCTGCTCTTCGTCGTGCTCGCGAAGGTGGTCGCCTATGGGGTGTCGCTCGGCGGCGGCTACCGAGGCGGTCCGATCTTCCCGTCGACCTTTATCGGCGTCGCCGTCGCGGTTCTCGTCGGACTGCTGCTGCCATCCGTGCCCATGAGCGCCCTTATCGTCACCGGG
>CAINGG010000498.1 GCA_903848435.1 uncultured Actinomycetes bacterium
ACGAGCACCCAGCCGATTCCCAGCCCCGGCAGCACGGGCGCCAGCGGCGCGTCTGCAGCGAGGGCTCGTTCGATCTCGCGTCCGCGAGCGTCCTCGCCCTCAAGGACGACCATCCCGTCGGGCGTATCGACGGCCAGTGAATCCGCCACCACCGACGTCCGCGGAAGCCAGCGCGGTGCAGGGTCGAGCACCGTGCGATTGCCATTCCACGCAAATTGGCGGAACGAGGCCCAGGGCAGCACCAGCACGTCACCGGGGCGTTCGTCGGTCTCCAGGACATCGCGCACACCGGTCCAGTCCGCTGGGTACGTCGTGGCCTGGAGACGACCACCGGCCCCCCAAGCAAGTTCGGGCAGGGCGGCGATCGGCACGATGACGATGAGCGCCACCAGCGCTCCGCGCACAGAACGGTCGCGGATGCGCGACGCCACTCTCCCCATGGCCAGCCCGGCGCCGGCAGCGACGAGCAGGGCAAGCGGCGCGAGCAGTTTGTGCGCGTCGCGCAGGATCCCCCCGCCGGGCAGCGCATCGAGCAGCGTCTGCCACGGGCTGGGAGCGAGCGCTGAGAAGAGCGCTGCAGCGAGTCCGACGAATGCACAGGCCACCCACCAGGCGGCGAGCACGCGGCCGCAGTGGCGCCGCAGCGCTGGCAGGCCCGCCATCGACACGGCCACGAGCGCGACGGCGAGGACGGCAGCGGTGGGCCACGTGCGCGAGGCAGGCACGACCTCGGCGTTCCAGATGCCTCCCAGGGCCAGTGCGGTGAGCACCTCACCAAACGCTTCATCACGCAGTGCGAAGACTCGCGCCCCTGCGGGATCCACCATGGCGATGGCTGGATGCAGGAGCGACGGCAGCACCCACGGCAGCCAGCAGGCGAGCGCTCCGATGACGACACCGAAGCGCCAACGCGTCGCAGTCTGTCCCCCCGGGGCGACCGCGACCGGCACGGCGAGCACCGTGACCAGGATGCATCCGCTCGGGGTGATGCTGGCCGCCCCGACGAGAAGCAGAAGCCGAAGCCACGCCCCGGGCCTGCCTCGGCGCACGTCAAGCGCGACGGCAAGCGCCCACGGTGCGACTGCGTACGCCAGCAAGAACCCCCAGTGACCGATCACGAGTCGTTCGGCGACGAAGGGATTCCAGACGACCAGCGTCGCGGCGATGACTCGCGCGCCAGTGGGAGTACCGCGCAGGAGGCGCAGCATGCCCAGGCCCGCGACGAACGGGATACCCAGCAGGACGACCTTCTCGAGCCACTCCCCCGGCACTACGGTCTCGACCAACGCCACGATGGCGTCCTGGGGCACCGCCCGTGGCAGGGATCCGCCGAGTCCCAGGGAAGCCGGCAACAGGTCCTGGCGGGGGGTGAAGACCAGGTCATAGCTCAGCGCGAAGCCGGGCAGCAGTGCCGGACCGACGACAACCACGGACAGCACGGCCACCCAGGCGATCGGCAGCCATCGCCGCCAACCGCTCACGGACTCCATGGGCGGTTATCGTGGCACGCGTGACCGGACGCCGCGCCATCCTGTCGCACACCGTGCTCGTCGCTGCCGCGCTGGGCGTCGGGCAGGTCCTCGCCTATGTCGTGAGCGTCGTCGCGGCGCGAGCGCTGGGGCCCGAGCAGTTCGGTGTCTTCGCGGCACTCCTTGGCATCACCCTCATCGGCAGTGTCCTGGCGCTGGGCATCCAGGCCGTCGCCGCGCGCAGGCTGGTGCACATCGACGAGGCCGACCGTGATGGCGCATCACGAGACATCCTGCGCGATGGGCTGATCGGCGGCTTGGCCGTTGCTACCGCCACCATTCTCATCAGCCCGCTGCTCATGTGGCTGCTACGCCTCCAGGGATGGCTCCCACTGCTTCTCGCGGCGGTGACCTTCATCCCGATCACCTGGGCAGGCGCGCAGTACGGCGTCGCGCAGGGCCGCGAGTCCTACCGCCGCCTCGCCGCCGTCTACCTCGCTGTGGGCGTGGGCCGCGGGGTGGGCGGTGTCATCGGCGCACTGGCAACCCAGACCGTCCTGGGCACCATGGCCGGACTCGCCGCGGGGACGATCGTGGGCGCAGCGGCTGGTCGCTGGGTGGTCGCTCCCCTCGCCCGCGCCCGCCAGGTGCGCGTCGAGCGCTTCTTCGGCGAGACCGCCCATGCAACCCATGCCCTGTTGGCACTCTTCGTCCTCACGAACGTCGACGTCCTCCTGGCGCGCGCGCTCCTGACCCCTTACGAGGCGGGCGAATATGGGGTTGGCGCCATCATCGCCAAGGTCGCGTTCTGGCTCCCCCAGTTCGTCGGGGTGGTGCTCTTCCCGCGGTTCGCCGACCAGCGGCGCGCGCAGGCCACGGTCGTGGCATTGGGTGCGGTGGGAGTCATGGGCATTGCCGTGCTCGGCGTCACCGCGGCGCTGCCCAGCCTCGTGGTCAACTTCGTCGGAGGATCGGCGTACGACGACCTGATTCCCATCGCATGGATGTTCGCGGCCATCGGGGCGGTGTTCGCCCTGGCTCAGGCTCTCCTCCTGACGCGCTTGGCCGTCGATGACCGGCGCGCCGTCATCGCCGTCTGGGCGGCAGCGGCGACGCTCGTCGCGCTGGCCACGCTCGTCATGCCACGCACGGTGAACGGCCTGGCCACGAGCGCGCTCATCGCCGGCGGACTGCTCGCCATCGTCGGGGCCGTCGTGACCGCGGCGGAGCTCCGCGCCCCCAGGAACGAGCGAGTGGCTAGGGCGTGACGGCCGTGACCGGGTTGGGCCAGGGCCCGGGCGCGTAACTTCCGCTGTAGCCGCTGAGCGGGCCCATGGCGTTCTCGATGGCGGCCGTGCCCGGGTAGACGCCGTTCTTCACCCAGTTGTCCAGCAGCTCGATCACCGCGATGCGGGACTCGGGTGTGAAGTTGCAGTGCCCAGCGCCGTAGGGCGCGCCCGTCTCCTGGCTGTAGGTACCTGGAGCCACGGTGAACGTCTGCACGAGGTCGGACCTTGTGTTACCGGCGGCCGTCTGCGCGTTGTAGCGGTCACGGAAGAGGGTCTGGTTTTGCACGATCACCAACGGATCAGCCTTGGTGTGCATCGTGATCGTGGGGACCTGCACGGCACCGGTGGGGTTCCCTCCGCGCTCCAGCGCAGCGGCCTGCGCGGCCGGGTCAGCAGCGACCCGCGGCCCGGAGTCGAGCAGCGCGGCATTCCTGGCAGCCGCACCGTCGCCGCCGATCGCGTTGATGGACTCCGCCTCGGCCTCGCTGATCCGAGAGGCGTACTCCGAGTCGACATTGCCGACCACGTTGCCGCCGAAGCGCTGATCGATCTCGTAGCGGCCCACGGTGCCGTAGGCGACCGCGGTGAGCAGCGCCTCGACCGTGCCCGACACCTTGCTGACGATGTCCGACCCGTCGAAGCGATACGTCTGATCAGGGGCATCCACGACAGCCGCGATCGTGAGGATCTTGCCGATCGCATCGGTGTCCTGGTCGCGCGCCGACTCGATAAGTCGCGATGCCGCGCCCTCCCATGCCTGCACGGCCTCCTCGTAGGACGTGAAGCTGTCAATCTTCATCTCGGGATACAGGAGCTGCTGGGTGGCGTAGACGGTGTCCAGCGCCAGCCCGATGTTGGGCAGCAGCCCACCCATCACGCCGCACAGCGGCGCGGCGCCATCCACCCACTCGGCGTTCTCTGCGATCTCCTCGGTGATCAGCCCACCCAGGGAATCACCCCACACGTAGACGCGATTGGGCGTGCCGACGTTAGCGGTGAAGAAGTCGTAGACCTCCTGGCCAGCTCGCACGCCGTCTTCGACCGCCCACCCATTGGTGCTGTACGACGAACCCGCGAGCGCATAGCCCTTGGCCAGCAGCGCCTCACCAAGCTCCTTGTCGCCGCTGTCCCAGCCGGGGACGGGCGTGGCCGCCGTGTTGACGGGATCGAAGCTCGGCGGGAAGGGCTGGGCCGGGCGGTATCCGTGCGAGTAGAGCAGCAGGGTGCCGTTCCAGGTAGCCGGCATGACGATCTCGTAGGCAGCGCCATTGATGGTGCCCGTGCACGCCACGCTGTCGCAGCCGGTGAATGGCACATCGGTGGACTGGTCGCGAGCCGTTGAGGACGCCGATGCGCTGGAGCACGCGGCGAGCAGGAGCGCGGCGCTGGCCGCCAGGGCGAGGCGTCTGATCATGCGGGGAGTCTGCCATGCCGCGGGCCGCCTTGGGAGGTCCCGCGGGCTTCATCAGTGTCCCGCCGCCTCCCAGGTGGG
>CAINGG010000499.1 GCA_903848435.1 uncultured Actinomycetes bacterium
GGCGGGCCACCGGCGGCGTCCGCGCGCCGCCGAGCCATGGCCGACAGGGCCTCGAGCACGACGCGACTGCCCAGCAACGCCGTGATGTCGGCATGGTCGTAGGGCGGCGAGACCTCCACGACGTCCATGCCGACAACGGGAAGTTCGAGGCAGATGCGGCGCACGGCATCGAGCAGTTGGCGGGACGACAAGCCGCCGGGCTCTGGGGTGCCGGTGCCCGGAGCATGGCCGGGGTCGGCAACGTCGATATCGACGGAGAGGAAGACGCCATCGCACTCGTCCACGGCGATGGCAAAGGCTTCGGTGAGGCACTCATCAAGCCCTCGCGCGACGATCTCGGTCATCTCGTAGGAGCGCATGCGCTGATCGGCCATCCAGTCGAGCACGTCAGGCGGCGGCCAGTAGCCGCGCAGGCCGATCTGCAGGAAGCGATCACCGCGTGCCGCACCCGACTCGATGAGGCGTCTCATGGGCTGACCGTGGCCGATGAGCGACCCGAACTCGATGTCGCCCGTGTCGGCATGGGCGTCGAAATGCAAGACGGAGACCCGGCCCCAGCCGCGCGCCCGAGCGACGCCGGTGACGTCGGGCCAGGTGACGGTGTGATCTCCCCCGAGAATCAGCGGCATGGGACCCGCCTCCGCGACTCGCTGAACGACCACTTCCAGATCAGCACAGGATCGGGCGGCGTCACCGCTGAACATCTCGACATCGCCGCCGTCCACGACGCGCAGGTCCTTGAGGCCGTCCGTGCGCAGTGCCAGCGAGGGTCGCGATCCGTCATGGCCGAGGTAGCAGCCCATGCGGATGGCCTGCGGGCCGAATCGCGCGCCACTGCGATACGACGTACCGCCGTCGAACGGCGCGCCGATGATGACCACATCAGCGTCGGCGTAGGTAGCTGGGTCGTCGAGATCGCACTTCGGCACACCGAGGAAGGTCAGGTCGGGGCCGAACTGCCCGCCGTATCGCACCATTCCCCCACCCTAGTGCGCAGGCACCAGCCTCAGCTGTCGAATCCGAGGCCGACGCGATCGAGCGTTCGCAGCCACAGATTGCGGCGGCCCTCATTGCGGTCTGCCTTGTCGATGGCTCGGCGCGTGATGCCGATGCCGAGCGAGCGAAGGGGTTCCGGAGGGAATGGGATCGGCTTGGTGCGCACCATCTCCAGCGCAGTCCGCTCGGTCTGCTCTCCGCTCAGCAGGTCGAGCATGACGTTGGCACCGAAGCGACTGGCACCCGTGCCGAGCCCGGTGAAGCCGAGACTGTAGGAGACCTTGCCCGAGTAAGCCGTGCCCCAGAAGGCGCTGAACCTGGAGCAGGTGTCGATCGCACCCGCCCAGGCATGCGTGAATCGAAGGCCGTCGAGTTGCGGGAAGGTGTAGCGGAAATGCTCAGCGAGCCGCGCGAAGGGTGCGCTCTTGCGCTCATGCATCGGATTGAAACTGCCGTAGAACGACGCGTCATAGCCTCCCCAGAGGATCCGACCGTCATGAGTGATGCGGTAGTAGTGGAACTGGTTGCCTGCATCGCCGATACCGAACCGGTCGCGCCAGCCGATGGCCTCACGCTGTGCGACCGAGAGCGGCTCGGTCATGAGCACCGAGTCGTAGACGGGCACGATGTAGTAGCCCAATCGGCGAAGGAGTGGCGGATAGGCACTCGTGCCCAAGGCCACGCGCGGCGTGCGGACGCTGCCGAAGTCGGTGACCACGCGCATAGCGCTTGACTGGTCCTCCAACTCCGTGACGCACGTGCCCTCGTGGATGTCGACTCCCCTGCGCCGACACGCGTCCGCCAGGCCCCAGGCGAGTCGCGCCGGATCAGCCATGGCAACGCCGTGTCGATCGAGGACGCCCGCCTGGTAGGTCGGCGAGTTCACGCGCGCACGCACCTGCGCGGCATCGAGGAACTCGTAGTCGAGGCCCAGTGCAACGGCCTGTTCGTGCATCTCACGCAGCCCGTCGACCTGATAGGGGGCGACGGCGACATCGAGCTCCCCCGAGCGCTGGAAATCGCAGTCGATGCCCTCGGCGAGCACGGTGCCCTCGATGGCGTCGAGATTGGCCAGGCCCAAAGATGTCAGGCGCGCCATGTCGGCGGGCCAGCGCGCCATGCCATTGCCGAGGCCATGTGTCAAAGAGGCCGCGATGAATCCTCCGTTGCGCCCCGTGGCACCAGCCGCTACTCGATCACCCTCGAGCAGGACCACGTGCCAGTCGGGAAAGCGCTCTGTCGCGAGATAGGCGGCCCACAGGCCGCTGAAGCCGCCCCCGACAACGACGAGGTCCGCCTCGATGTCACTGGTGAGCGCGGGGCCGCAGGCCGGTCGAGCGGGGCTGTCGAGCCAGTACGGGGTGAAGTGCACGTCGGCCAGCGATGCCCGCGCCTGCGGAGTGACATGAGTGGGAAACGGCATAGGTATCAGGCGGTCGTGCTCTCCAGCTTGCGGCGCCGACGGGAGTTCACGAATTGAGCGCCGAGGACCACGAGGAGGGAGAGCACGAAGACGAGGGTCGCGAGCGCGTTGACCTGGACGGGAATCCCGCGCTGGGCCGCACCCCAGATGTAGATGGGGAACGTCACGAGGGTGCCGGCGTTGAAGGCGCTGATGATGTAGTCGTCGAACGAGAGGCTGAATCCGAGCAGTGCGGCACCGAGAATGCCCGGCAGCACCAGCGGGAATGTCACGTAGCGGAAGGTCGCCTTCGGATCGGCGTAGAGGTCGCGGGCTGCCTCCTCGAGGCGCGGGTCCATCCCCTGGAGTCGAGCCTTCACTGTCACCACGACGAAGCTGATGATGAACATGATGTGAGCAATCGTCACGGTCCAGAATCCGAGCGGGAACGCGAGATTGAGGAAGAGCGCAAGGAGACTGGATCCGAGGACCACCTCGGGCGTTGCCATCGGCAAGAAGATGAGCAGGTTGGTGGTGGAGCGCCCGCGGAAGCGATAGCGCACGAGCGCGAACGCGATCATCGTGCCCAAGATGGTGCCGGCGAGGGTGGCCAGCACACCGATCTGGATGCTCATGACGAAGGACTGGCACACCCCCGGGACGCCGCACAGGTTTTGCCAGGCGTCAAGCGAGAACTGGTTCCACGCGACGTTGAACTTGCCGTCCGGCTTGTTGAAGCTCAAGATCGCGACCACCGCGATCGGGACGAAGAGGTAGACCAGCACCAGGATGCCGATGATGGCGATGAGGTTCCTGCGCAGCCAGGCCATCAGACGAGATCCTCTGTGCCTGCACGACGGATATAGACGAAGACGAGCGTGAGGATGATCGCCATGAGGATGAAGGACAGCGCGCTCGCGACCGGATAGTCGCGGAACTGCAGGAAGTTGGTCTGGATCGCGTTGCCCACCATGCGGTCCTGGGGTGATCCCAGCAGGGTGGCGTTGATGTAGTCGCCCGATGCGGGAATGAAGGTCAGCAGGGTGCCGGCGACCACGCCGGGAAGGCTCAGCGGCCAGACGACCTTGCGGAAGCCCGTGAACGGAGAGGCGTAGAGGTCACTGGCCGCCTCGATCAACCGCGGATCGATGCGCTCGAGGGCGGCATAGAGGGGCAGGATCATGAAGGGCAGGAAGTTGTAGGTCAGCCCCGCGATGACAGCAAGCGACGTATTGAGGATGCGTCCCTCTGGCAGCAGGTGCAGCGCATTGAGGGCGGTCGTGATGAAGCCCTCGTCGGCGAGGATCGTGCGCCAGGCATACGTGCGGAGCAGGAACGATGCGAAGAAGGGCGCCACGACAAGCACGAGCAGCAGTGCCCGCCACTTGCCGGCCTTGAAGGCGATGAAGTAGGCCAGCGGGTAGGCGATGACAAGGGCCAGCACGGTGGCGATGCCGGAGTAGATGAAGGACTTGATGAACTGCGGCCAGTAATCCGAGATGGCGGTGACGTAGTTGGCCACCTCGAAGCCCGGTTGGTAGACGCCGGCCGAGCCGGTGGGTGACTGCAGGCTCGTGAAGAAGAGCGAGACGAGCGGCACCACGAAGAACAGGCCCAGCCACGCGATGCCCGGGAGCAGCAGGAGATAGGCCGTGCGAGCACGACGCTGGACGCCGGCACCCGACGGTGTCTTGGCGCCGCCAGCGACGGGCGCGAGGGCCGGCATGTCAGGAGCCCGCGGGAACGTCGAGCCCGAAGGTGTGCTCGGGGGCCCAGTGGATGACCACTTCATCACCAGGGTGCAGGAGGTTCACCGAACGGTTTTGCTCGAACACCGTCCACTCATCACCCCATGTCGTCATGACGAGGTACTGGGTGGACACGCCCGTGAACGACGCATCGGTGACCTTGCCCGACGCCCGGTTGTGCCGGTCCGGCACGATCGCGGTGTCACCACCCGTGGCGATCGAGAGCTTCTCCGGGCGTACGCCGATGAGGATGGCCCCCTCCTGGCGGGTGGACCGAGCGGCCGGGACGTTGTAGGACCCGCCTGGCGCCCCCACGATCAGGTCGTCACCCGAACGACCCTGGACCGTGCCGGTCACCGAGTTGGCCTGCCCCAGGAAGTTGGCCACGAAGGCGGTCTTGGGCAGGTCGTAGATGTCGACGGGAGCGCCCATCTGCTCGATGCGGCCGTTGTTCATCACCGCGACCGTGTCGGCCATCGTCATGGCCTCCTCCTGATCGTGGGTCACGTGCACGAAGGTGGTGCCGACCTCAGTCTGGATGCGCTTCAACTCGATCTGCATCTGCCGGCGGAGCTTGAGGTCAAGTGCTCCCAGCGGCTCATCGAGCAGCAGCACGCCGGGCTGATTGATGAGCGCCCGCGCCACCGCGACGCGCTGCTGCTGGCCACCCGACAACTGGGCGGGCTTGCGTCGCGCCAACGGGCCCAGTTGAACGAGTTCGAGCATGTCATTCACCGGACCGGTGACGTCCTTGATGCCTCGCCGACGCAGGCCGAAGGCGACGTTTTCGAAGATGTCGAGGTGCGGGAATAGCGCGTAGGACTGAAAGACCGTGTTGACGTGCCGCTTGTAGGGCTTCTCGTTGGTGATGTCCTGATCGCCGAGCATGATGCGGCCGCTCGTGGGCGCCTCGAGACCAGCGACCATGCGCAGGGTGGTCGTCTTGCCGCAACCGGACGGCCCCAGCAGGGCGAAGAACGAACCCCCCGGGATCGTCAGTGTCAGATCGTCCACGGCGGTGAAGTCGCCAAAGGACTTCACCAGGTTGACCAGCCGGAGGTCTTGGACCCCTGTGGCTTCGGACACCGCGTCACCTCTCCCTCATCGATCAGGGCGACAGCCTAGGCGGCGACACCTACATGCCGATGGCCTTCTGGAACTCTCGTTGGTAGGCGACGTCCTGCTCGGGGGTCAAGGTCATGAAGACGTAGGAATTGCCCAGGGTGGCCTCGCTGGGGAAGATCCACTGGTTGTCGACCAGGGTCGGGTCGATGTCGGCCATGGCCTCCTTGGCGCCCTTCACCGGCGAGACGTACTGCACGTAGGCCGCGACCTCGGCGGCGACCTTGGGGTCGTAGTAGTAGTTCATGACGGCTTCGGCGTTCTTCTTGTGCGTCGCCACGCTGGGGATCAGCATGTTGTCGGTCCACAGCATGCCGCCGGTGTCGGGCAGCCCGACCCCGAAGTCCTCGCCCAGCTGGAACATGTCACCCGACCAGCCGATGACCGCAATGACATCGCCGGTCTCGAGGGCCGCGACGTAGTCGTTGCCGGCCACCTGACGCACCTGGCCGCTATCGATCTGCGCCTGCAGCTCGGCGATGGCCGCCTGGAACTGGTCATCGGTGAAGTTGGACGGGTCCGCGCCCTGCGCCGCCAGGATGATGCCCATGGTGTCGCGCATCTCCGACAGCAGCGTGATGCGCCCCTTCAGCTTCGGGTCCCACAACTGGCTGAGCGAGGTCAGGGTGTCGGTGCCCAGGGCCTCCTGCAGAAGTGCCTTGTTCCAGCCGAAGCAACCGAATCCGGAGAACCACGGCAGGGAGTACTCGCGGCCCGGATCGAAGGACACGTCGACGTAGTTGGGCAGCAGATTGGCCGCGTTGGGCATGGCTGCCTTGTCGAGCTTGACCGCGTAGCCGCTCTGGATCCACAGCGCCGCCATCCAGTCGGTGAGCACCACGATGTCGCGGTCGATGGACTGCCCGGACTCCAGCTGGGCCCGGACCTTGGCGAAGAACTCGTTGTTGTCGTTGACGTCCTCGGTGTAGTTGACCGTGATGCCGGACGCGGCCGTGAACGCCTCGAGGGTGGGGTAGGCACCCGTTGCATCGTCGACGTCGATGTAGAGGGGCCAGTTGGCCCAGTTGACGAACTTCTCGCTGTCGGAGAGGTCCTGGACGGGCGCGGGCGCCGGCGCACCGCTGCTGCTCGCCGTGCCTCCGCCTCCGGACCCTGCGCCGCAGGCTGCGGCCGTGGCGGCCACACCGGTGATGCCGGCGACCTGAAGCAGGCGTCGACGGGACAGCCCGGACCGGGCCATGGACACGACGGCGGCGGCTTCCGGGGACAACGGGCGCTTGCTCATGGACTCTCCTGTGGTCATGTGCCTACGGGCTGCTTCGGTCTTTGAAGATAGTACGGTGCCAATCCTTGCGTGCGCTGCCGGAAATATCCCACGACACGTGCTTGATCACGGTGTATTCCTCGAGCGAGTACTTCGACATGTCCTTGCCAAAGCCGGACTGCTTCATCCCCCCGTGCGGCATCTCGCTCACGATCGGGATGTGGTCGTTGACCCAGACGCATCCTGAGCGGATCTCCCGCTGGGCCTTCATCGTGCGGTAGACATCCCGCGACCAGACGGAGGCTGCCAGGCCGTAGCGCGTGTCGTTGGCCAGGGCGATGCCCTCGTCGTCGCCGTCGAATGGCAGGGCGACCAGGACAGGGCCGAACACCTCCTCCTGCACGATCTCCGAGCCCTGAGCGGCGCCGGTGATCAGCGTCGGGGCGTAGAACGCGCCCTTGGCCAGGTCGCCGGATGGCGCGTCGCCGCCGACGACGACGGTGGCGCCGGACCCGCGGGCGCGATCCACGAAGCCGGCGACCCGGTCGCGCTGCGCGAAGGTGACCAGCGGACCCATATCGGTGTCAGGGTCGCGCGGCGGACCCACTGTCACCGTGGACAGCAGGTCGGCGATGCCGGCGATGACCTCGTCGTAGATGGCCCGCTGCACGTAGACGCGCGTGGCGGCCGTGCAGTCCTGCCCGGTGTTGATGAGCGCGCCGGCGACCGCACCCTGGATGACCGCCTCGACATCGGCATCGTCGTAGACCAGGAACGGCGCCTTGCCGCCGAGCTCGAGGTGCACGCGCGCCGCTCGGCCGGCCGCGATCTCCATGACCCGTCGTCCCACGGGGGTGGAGCCCGTGAACGAGACCATGCCCACCGCCGGGTTGCTCACCAGCGCCTCCCCCGCCACGGGGCCGCGCCCGACGACGACGTTGACGACGCCCGCGGGGATGCCGGCGGCGATGGCGTCCTCGGCGAGCATCAGCGTGGTGAGCGGCGTGATCTCAGCAGGCTTGAGCACGATGGTGTTTCCGGCCGCGATCGCCGGGAGCACCTTCCACATGGCCATCTGCAGGGGGTAGTTCCACGGGGCGATGGAGCCGACGACGCCGACAGGCTCGCGGCGGATCACCGAGGTGTGGGAGGAGTCGAATTCACCCGACGCCAGGCCCTCGAGCTGGCGAGCGGCGCCGGCGAAGAACACGACGTTGTCGATCGATCCGGGGACGTCGAACTCCGTGGCCAGGCGCAAGGTCTTGCCGGTCTGGCGGGACTCGACCTCGGCGTACTCCGCCGCTCGCGACTCAACCTGCGCGGCCAGGCGGTGCAAAGCGGCGCTCCGCTCGCCCGGCGTGGCCGCGGACCACTCGGGAAAGGCACGACGGGCAGCCTCGACGGCCGCTTCCACCTCGGCAGCGCCGACCAGGCCCACGGTCTCGACGGTGGAGCCATCCGAGGGATCGATGACGTCGAGGGTCTCTCCGGAGGCGGAGATCACCACCCCGTCGACGACCCCTGCGCGGGGGCTTACGGACACGGGCCCTCCCTGGCCTCTCGGGCGATATCCCGCACCCTAGCCGCCCGGGAGCGCCTGGGCCCACGGGCGCGACCGAACCGTGATCCGGGGGCTTCGGGGCATTCGGGCGACCCCCTCAACCGCCCCTCACGAGCGCAATAGAGTGACCGATGGACGCAGGGGCGTCCACCGTGGAGGAGGCGACAATGAGTGTGGTGCGAGCGGCGCTCGTGCAGACCAACTGGACCGGCGACAAGGAGTCGATGATCGCTGCCCATGAGGACTACGCCCGGCAGGCGGCGGCCCAGGGGGCCAAGGTCATGTGCTTCCAGGAGCTGTTCTACGGCCCCTACTTCTGCCAGGTGCAGGACACCAAGTTCTACGAGTACGCCGAGTCCATCCCCGGCCCGACCACGGAGCGCTTCCAGGCCCTCGCCAAGGAACTCGGCATGGTGCTGGTCCTGCCGATGTACGAGGAGGAGCAGCCGGGGGTCCTCTACAACACCGCCGCAGTGGTCGACGCCGACGGCAAGTACCTCGGCAAGTACCGCAAGACCCACATCCCGCACGTCCCTGGCTTCTGGGAGAAGTTCTACTTCCGCCCCGGCAACCTCGGCTACCCCGTCTTCGACACGGCGGTCGGCAAGATCGGCGTGTACATCTGCTTCGATCGTCACTTCCCCGAGGGCTGGCGAGCGCTCGGTCTCAACGGCGCGCAGATCGTCTTCAACCCCTCCGCCACCTCTCGCGGGCTCTCCGGCTACCTCTGGAAGCTCGAGCAGCCTGCTTCAGCCGTCGCCAACGAGTACTTCATCGGGGCGATCAACCGAGTCGGCATCGAGGACCTGGGCGATGACGACTTCTACGGCACGAGCTATTTCGTCGACCCCGAGGGCCAGTTCGTCGGTGATCCCGCCGATGCCTACCAGCCCGAGTTGGTCGTCCGTGACCTCGACATGGACCTCATCACCACCGTGCGCAATCGCTGGCCCTTCTACCGTGACCGCAGGCCCGATGCCTACGGCGACCTGACCCGACCCTGACGGGAGGCTGACATGAAGACACTCATCCGGGGCGGCTCCGTCGTCACGCCGCAGGGCATCCAGGCCATGGACGTCCTCGTCGATGGGGAGACCATCGCCGCGCTTCTCGCTCCCGGCGCGACGTCCGAGGCCATGGCGGGATCCGTTGACCGCGTCATCGACGCTGCGGGCAAGTACGTCGTCCCCGGCGGCATCGACGCACACACGCACATGGAGCTCCCCTTCGGGGGGACCTTCGCCTCCGACACGTTCGAGACCGGCACGCGCGCGGCCGCCTGGGGCGGCACCACGACCATCATCGACTTCGCGGTGCAGCGCTACGGCGA
>CAINGG010000500.1 GCA_903848435.1 uncultured Actinomycetes bacterium
AGCCTTCGGCAAGCCCGGCGGACGCCCGTCACGCGGACGCAAATCCAAGCGCGCCAAGCGCCAGGAGTTCGACAACATGCAGGCACCGACGATCGGCGGAGTGCGCCTTCCCCGTGGCAATGGTGCTGTCGTGCGACTTCCTCGGGGTGCCAGCCTGACTGACTTCGCCGAGAAGATCGATGCGAGCCCTGCCGACTTGGTGACCGTGCTGTTCAAGCTCGGCGAGATGGTCACCGCCACGCAGTCGGTCGATGACGACACGCTGAAGCTGCTCGGCAGCGAGCTCGACTTCGACGTGCAGGTCGTCTCGCCCGAAGACGAGGACCGCGAGCTCCTGGAGTCGTTTGACCTGGACTTCGGCGAGGATGAGGGCGACGAGGGCGACCTTGCCGCGCGCCCGCCGGTCGTCACCGTCATGGGACACGTCGATCACGGCAAGACCAAGTTGCTCGACGCGATCCGGCAGACCAACGTCGTGGCAGGCGAGGCTGGCGGGATCACTCAGCACATCGGCGCCTACCAGATCGTCGCCCACAGCGGCGAGGTCGAGCGCCCGGTCACCTTCATCGACACCCCCGGTCACGAAGCGTTCACCGCCATGCGTGCCCGCGGTGCCGAGGTCACCGATATTGCGGTGCTCGTGGTGGCCGCCGATGACGGCGTCAAGCCGCAGACCATCGAGGCGCTCAACCACGCCCAGGCGGCTCAGGTGCCCATCGTCGTCGCCGTCAACAAGGTCGACAAGGAAGGCGCTGACCCGTCGAAGGTCCGCGGCCAGTTGACCGAGTTCGGGCTCGTTGCCGAGGAGTACGGCGGCGAGACGATGTTCGTCGACGTGTCGGCCGTGCAGCGCAGTGGCCTCGACGAGCTCCTCGAGGCGATCTTGCTGACGGCCGATGCGGCGCTGGACCTGCGAGCCAACCCGGATCAGGACGCGCAGGGCGTGGCCATCGAGGCGCACCTCGACCGAGGGCGTGGTCCTGTGGCGACCGTCCTGGTGCAGCGCGGCACGCTGCGGCCCGGAGATTCGATCGTCGCGGGCGACGCCTACGGTCGCGTGCGCGCCATGCTCGACGAGGATGGAAATCCCGTCGACGAGGCGCTGCCCTCGCGACCGGTGCAGGTGCTCGGTCTGACGTCCGTGCCTAGTGCCGGCGACAGTTTCCTCGTCGTCGGAGAGGACCGCATCGCCCGGCAGATCGCGCAGACCCGCCAGGCGCGAGAGCGAAACGCTCAACTGGCCAAGTCGCGCGCTCGACGCACCCTGGAGGACTTCCTCAAGAGCATCGAGGAGGGCGAGACTCGCGAGCTCAACCTGATCCTCAAGGGCGACGTGTCCGGTTCGGTGGAGGCACTCGAGGACGCCCTCCTGAAGATCGAGGTGGGCGACGAGGTATCCCTGCGCGTCATTCACCGCGGCGTGGGTGCCATCACCAAGAGCGATGTCACCTTGGCCAGCGCATCCGATGCCGTGGTCGTCGGCTTCAACGTCCGGCCCGAGGGCAAGGTGGCCGAATACGCCAGCCAGGAGGGCGTCGACGTCCGCTTCTACTCGGTCATCTACCAGGCCATCGACGAGATCGAAGCGGCCCTGCGCGGCATGCTCAAGCCCGAGTTCGAAGAAGTCCAGCTCG
>CAINGG010000501.1 GCA_903848435.1 uncultured Actinomycetes bacterium
CGGTTGGATGCGCTGCGGGCCCTCGGTGCGGCCATCACCGTCGGGCATGCGGCAGCAGCCCTCGACTCGGCATCCGAGCCGCTGGCGGTCGTCGTGGCGTCGACCGCCATCCCGCCTACCAATCCGGAGGTCGTCGAGGCACGTCGCCGCGGCATTCCCGTGTGGACTCGCGCGGAGGCGCTCAATGCGGTCATGGAGGGATCGATACCGATCGCGATCGCCGGGACGCACGGCAAGACCACCACAACATCGATGGTCACCGTCGCGCTGCAGGCCTGCGGTATCGATCCGTCGTTCGCCATCGGCAGCGAACTCCAGTCGTCAGGGACCAATGCCCACTTCGGGTCGGGCGAGTACTTCGTCGTCGAGGCCGACGAGTCCGATGGCTCGTTCCTGCAGATGACACCACTCGTCGGTGTCGTCACCAACGTCGAGGCAGACCATTTGGACCACTGGGCTCGCTATGAGGACATCGAGGATGCGTTCGTCCGGTTCTGCGGCGCGACGAGCGAGCGGGGAGGCTTCGTCGTGGTGTGCGCTGACGACCCGGGTGCCCGCCGCGTGGGCGAGCGGGCGCGCGAGGGAGGGGTGCGTGTCATCACCTACGGCGAGGCGGCCGACTCCGACTTCCGCATCTCGCGATCCGCGGCGGATCCCACCGGCTGGTCCTTCGACGTCGTTCACCGTGGCGTGCGCCTGGGGCGCATGTCATTGCGGGTGCCCGGGCGGCACAACGCGCTCAACGCGACGGCCGCTTTGGCCGTGGGCGCGAGCCTGGGACTGCCGATCGCGGAGTTGCTCGAGGGCCTGGAGTCATTCACGGGCACGCAGCGGCGCTTCGAGCTGCGCGGACAGGTCGGGTCGGTGCGCGTGTACGACGATTATGCGCATCACCCCACCGAGGTCAGTGCCACGCTGATCGCAGCGCGGGAGGTCGCTGGCGAAGGGCGCGTCGTCGTCGCGTTCCAAAGTCATCGCTACACGCGCACCGCCGTCTTCGCGCGCGAGTTCGGCGAAGCGCTGGGGCTTGCCGATGACGTCGTCGTCCTCGAGGTCTACAGCGCGGGGGAGACAGCGATTCCGGGCGCGAGCGGTTCGGTGATCGCGGCGGCCGTCCCGCTTCCCCGCGAGAACGTCGTGTTCGAGCCGTCCTGGGCCATGGTGCCCGAAAGGGTTGTCGCGCGCGTGCGTCCGGGTGATGTCGTGATGACGATGGGTGCCGGAGACGTGGGCATGCTGGCGCCACAGATCGTCGAGCTGTTGCGCGGGCGCCTGGCGTGAAGCGCGTGCTCTGGGCTCTCGCAGTCCTCGTACCCCTCGTTGCCGTTGTTGCCTGGATCGGCTGGTTCTCGCCGTGGTTCGCCCTCGACACGGTGCAGGTGCGGATCACGTCGACGTCGGAAGCCGCGGGCCCGCTGACCACCGAGGAGGTGCAGGCCCTGGTCGACGTGCCGGAGGGCACTCCTCTCTTGCGCATCTCGCCGTCCGAGGTCGAGTCTCGGGTAGCGACGCTCCCGCAGGTCGCGGCGGTCACGGTTACCCGGGCCTGGCCGTCGACCCTTGTCGTCGACGTCGAACGCCGCCTGCCGGTGGCGGCAGTCCCCGCTGCGACCGGCGGCTACGACATCGTCGACGCGACTGGCGCCGTTGTTCGCCGATCGCCGACGGCGGTCGGCGGCGTCCCCGTTGTCCGCGTCGAGGGTGCAGGTCTGGAGGCTGCGATCGCCGTCGTGCGCGACATGCCTGATTGGCTGCGGGAGAAGGTCGAGGGCATCGAGGCCAGCACCCGCAACGACGTGACCCTGCTGCTGCGCAATGGCTCGATCGTCACGTGGGGCTCCGGGGAGGACAACGCGTTCAAGGCCGAGGTGCTGCGGGTACTGCTCAAGGTCAAGGCCCTGCGATATGACGTGTCAGCACCTGGCACCCCCGCCACGTCGGACAACATCGAACTCCCGACCGCGTTCCCCAGCCCCGCTACTTCTTGATGACGAACTCACCCGCGTCGTCGACGGTGAGGATGAACATCGGAGCCTGGCGTCGGTTGCCCGAGTCGGGATTGATGGTGATGGTGCCGGTGGCGCCCTCAAAGCCCTTCGTCGCGAGCACCGCGGCCAGGACGTCTGCGTAGCGAGTGGTGCCCGCGCGCTCGATGGCATCGAAGAGCACGTAGGCAGAGTCGTAGGTGAAGCTGCCCCACACGTCCGGCGTCTTGCCGAAGGCGGCCTCGTACTGCGCGACGTAGGTCTCGGCGCCGGGGAACTGGCCCGCTGCTGGCACGCCGGAGAACGCGCACGACTGCGCGATAGTCACGCCAACCTCGGTCACGAAGGTGTTGTCGACATTGGCCAGGTTCATGAAGCACTTAGCGGTGGTGTTGGCGGCAGCGAGCGCCTCGGCGATCTTGGTGCCCTCGGGGTAGTAGGTGCTCGAGTAGACGACCTCGGGGTTGAGTGCCAGCGCCTCCGCGACGGCATCGTCGTAGTTGGAAGCCGTCGGGTCGAGCATGATCTGCACCACGTCGATACCGCGCTTCTCAAGGCCCTTGCCGGTCTGGTTGGCGACCGTCGTGGTGTAGGCCGACGGGTCGACCAGCATCACGACGCGCTTCTTGGCGATGCTCGCGATGTAGGGGATCTCCACGGGTGAGGTCTGCGACACCATCGGCTGGGTCGTGCCGCCGAAGCCCTCGGTAGCCGTGGCCGACGTCATGCGCAGGGGGACGATCTCGGCCTCCATGTAGGCGCCGAGGTTGACCACGCCGACGGAGGAGTTGTAGGGGCCGATGACAGCGATGGCGCCAGCGGCGACCGCCTTGTCGACGGACGGCAGCGCATAGTCGGCGTCGGCGCGGTCGTCGATGCGCACGATCTGCACGGGTCGGCCGAGGACGCCTCCTCGCGCGTTCTGCTGGGCCACGGCCAGTTTGACGCCGCGGAGCATGTCCTTGCCGTTGGACGATTGCGAGCCGGACAGGGGCGCCTCGACCGCGATGACGATCGGATCGACAGACCCGGCGGGCGCGCTGGCCACGGGGGCTGCCACCGCGAGGCCGGTCAGGCACAGGCCGGATGCGGCGATGGCGACGTAGAGCGAACGGCGCTGGATCATGGATCTCCTTCACACGGGGAGGCGAGCCTAGGCCTCGCACACTGCCTCCGGCATCGTATGGTGCCGGCATGAAGTCTCTGCCCTGGCTCGTGCCTGCTGCCCTCCTGGCCACCGTCGCTGCCACGCTCGTCGCCCCGCCTGCGGGGGGTGCCGCGGCGCCGGCGGCTGAGTCCGTGGCTGTCGCCGCCGCGAGCGAGGGTCCGGTGCTCCCTGAGCCTCCGCGCTACACCAGCGCCAATGGCGAGCTCCACCTGAAGGTGACGGCCACCAAGGTGACCGGACGCATCGGCAATATGACCTACAAGGACCTCCTCACCTACAAGACAGAGCTCGTCGGGGGCAAGGGCACCTTCAAGCCGGGAACGACGTCGCCCTATATCGGGCCCACGTGGGTCGTGCAGCGAGGCGATCGCATCGTGATCGACTACATCAACGACCTGCCGAAGTACACCTTCATGCCCGTGCAGGACGCAGGCGCCGAGCGCGTGCCGAGTTATCCGGTGCCCCAGCCACTGAGCCTGCACTTCCACGGCCTCGAGCTGTGGCCCTCGGGGAACGGCGACAACGTCCTGCTGTCGATCCCGCCCGGCCGGAGCAACCGCTACGAGATCACCATCGCCGATGACCAGTCGGAGGGCCTCTACTGGTACCACCCTCACATTCACGGCCTGGCCGACGCGCAGGTCTACAACGGACTCGCGGGATTCCTCGTCATCGGGCGGTCGGACGGCAACTACGCCGAGTTCGACAGCCTGATCAAGCATGAGATGGCGCTGCGCTACAACGTCGTGAGTCCCAACGGCTACACCCAGGAGCTTGTCGACGCCCCGGCTACCGACACCTTCGGCACAGCCATGGCGCCGCGGGGCGACATGATCTACACGGTCAATGGCGCACTGAATCCCCGCGTGCGCCTCAACTCCGCTGATCCTGCGAAGGGCCTCGCCCCCGAGAGCCAGGTCTGGGCGATGTCGAACATCACCGGCAGTGCCACCTACATCGTGGCGCTCGATGAGGTTGATGCGGCCTATGCCGACGACACATCCGTGAAGGGCACGCCCCTCGACCTCGTCATCGTCTCGATCGATGGCGATCCGATGCCTGCGCCCATCGTGCTGACCGGTGAGGACGCTGAGCGTGGCTACCTCGTGCCGCAGGGCGGGCGCGTGGCGATCCTCGTGCAGGGAGCCTCGGCGCCCGGCAAGGTCGTGCGCCTGCTCCAGGTGCAAAACCGCAGCGGCACCGGGCTGAAGAGCGCCTACGACTGGACCGAGCAGAGCTACATCGGCGGGTGGCGTGACTACACGCAGGATGTCTTCCTGAGCTCCTACAGCGACTACTCCGTGAAGACTGAGCATGTGCCCACGCCGACCGTGCTCACGCCCAATTACGACACCGGCACCGAGGATCTGAGCAAGGAACCCGTGGCGCAAAAGCGCACGTTCATCTTCAACAACGTGTCCGATCCGTCCAAGGAGGAGCCGAACAACTTCGGCGTCGACTTCAAGCTCTACCCCGATGGATCTCTCGCCCAGCCGCGCATCGGGACCGTGGAGGAATGGACGATCTACAACTACTCGCCGCTGCTGCATCCCTTCCACGCTCACGTGCAGGATGCGCAGGTCATGGAGGTGGTCTCGCCGGTCAATCCCGACTACGTCAATCCGGACGACGACTATGTCCCTTCGCAATACGTCACGGATATGAACCAGCCAGCGCCCTCGCCCTACGAGCAGGACGTGATCAATATCCCGCCGGCCCTGGTCGACAACGCGGATGAGGGCATGCCGGTCGTCGACGGCGATGGCGTGCCGACGCAGCCCGGCAAGATCGTGCTGCGCGTGCGCGTCAAGGACTTCCTGGGCTGGTACGTCGAGCACTGCCATCGCCTCCCGCACGAGGACCGCGGCATGATGACGGTCATCCGATCGATCCCGACCGATCCGCTCGTGGCCACCGTGAGCAAGGACGCATCTGCCGTGGTGACGGCGTACTCGTCCCTCACCTGGGATCCGGTCATGAAGGTCACGCCCTTCGCGGGCCAGGGCGATGTGAGCGTCGCCGTCGGCGATATCAACGCCGATGCCGCACCCGACGTCGTCGCGGTCGGGGTAGTCGACGGCAAGGCCGTCGTCAAGGCCTACCTCGATGGCAAGGCGGGCTCGGTGCGGACCATCGGGCGCTACGCCGGCTTGGGCGATGCTCCCTCGATCGCGCTCACCGACATCGACGGCGACCACCGTGACGACGTTATCCTCGGTGCCGGACCCGGTGTCGCGCCCAAGGTCATCGTCGCCTCCGGCGGCAGCGGCAAGGTCTACGGGTCGTTCCTCGCCTACGACAAGTCCTTCCGTGGCGGGGTGAGTGTCGCGGGCGGCATGCTCGAGGAGGGTGGGCGCAATTCGCTCGTCACGGGCTCCGGCCCCGGCATACGGGCGAAGATCGCGGTGTTCAACAACGATCTCTTCGGCGATGCCAAGGGAAATCCGGTCTCGGACAAGGAGATCGGCACGTTCAAGAAGGTCGCGTCCTACCGGATCGGCTCCAATGGCTACCGCGGCGGCGTCGATGTCGCGGTGGGCACACCGCGCGCCGCCCTCGGAGGGCTCGGGCAGATCGTCGCGACCACCTCCGAGGCCGGGCGCCTGGAGATCTTGTCGTTGGGCGGGGCGCACGAGGCGCAGATGCACAAGCTCGGCTTCCACGAGATGGTCTCGCAGACCGGCGTGCACCTTGCCCTGCCCTATCGCGCCTTCGTGCAGCGCACGATCACGATGGCCCTGC
>CAINGG010000502.1 GCA_903848435.1 uncultured Actinomycetes bacterium
CGCCGGTCATCGGTCACGGTCATGCCCGTATTGGGTACCCCGCCTTGGATGACAGCGGCGGTGACGTAGGCGGGACCCGCAGCGTCCTGCCCGTCGACCGGCCTGGGGATCGCCAGGCCGGCGACCGCGAGGACGACAAGACCGCCGACGCCCGCGGCTATCCAGCGACCACGGTCGGTGCCCTGGCCGACCACGGTCACGACGATGAAGGCCACGAGAGCGCCCGCCAAGGCCGTGGCGAACGTGACCAGTGCGGCCCCACCGATGGCGGCCCAGGGGGTCAGCGTCGTTGCGGTCTGCGCAAAGGCCAGGCGACCCCACGGAAAGCCACCGATCGGGATCCGATCACGCAGGGCTTCCTGGGCCACCCAGAGACAGGCGACCCACAGCGGCCACCACCGCATGCGAGTGACGAGGGCCGAACCCCAGCCGAGCAGCGCCATCCAGCCGGCGCACAGAGCGACCAGAAGGATCCACGCATCCGTGCCGACGACCGACAGCCAGCGGAGCATGATGCCGAAGCACACGGCACCCTGCAGCAGGCCGAGGATCGCGCCCCATCCGGCACGGGCTCGGAATGTGGAGAGCGCCAGCAGCGCCACCGCGGGGGGTGCGAGGAGCGACGCACCGACAGGTGGGAAGGCGAGGGCAAGGAGGACTCCTGACGACAGGGCGAAGACGAAACGGGCCCATCCGGGGATTGACATACCGGTAGGACGCAGCGAGGTCACCCGAGCGCTCCCGCGTCGAAGATGACCGTGCCCGCGCGCACCGTCCGCCAGCACGCGGGCACGTCTGTCCCGGGCGACAGATCGGGCAGGCCCGGCGTACCCGACCTCGGATCGGTGCTCCACGCCGCGATCCGCCGGTCCGGCGCCTGCACGACCAGGTCGACCGGCTGCCACACGGCGTAGGTGGCGGGAGTGCCGACCTCCAGCACCCCCGGCTCGCGCCCCTCGTCGCCCGCCGCGCGGCGTCCCCCGCGGGTGTGGGCGGCAAAGGCGGCCCGCACGCTGATCCGATGTGCCGGAGTGCGATGGAAGGCCGCCGCCCGCACGGATCCCCACGGGTCGAGGGGCGTCACCGGTGCGTCCGACCCGATGGCAAGGGTGACGCCCGCCGCGGCCATGGCGGCGTAGGGATTGAGTGCACAGGCGCGGTCGATCCCCAGTCGCGCCGCGTACATACCCGCTTCACCGCCCCACGCAGCATCGAATGCTGGTTGCACGCTCGCAACGATGCCCAGTGATGCCATGGCGTCGATCTGGCTGGCATCCGGCATCTCGACGTGCTCAAGTCGATGCCGGCTCCGTGCGACCAACTCGGCACCGAGTTCGTCGGCGGCTGACACGAAGCCCTTCAGGATGATGTCGTGGCCGCCGTCGCCGATGACATGGAAGCCCGCTTGCAGGCCATAGCGCGTGGCCTGGATGACGTGACGCCGCACCTCCTCGACGTCGAGGTACGCACGGCCGATGGATGGGTCATCGGCGTAAGCCTGGCGCAGGCATGCCGTGTGGGAACCCAGTGACCCATCCACGAAGAGGTCGCCGGCGGCTCCGCGCGCGCCGAGGCTTGCCGCCCTCTCATGGCCATCGAGCTCGCCCCAGTAGCCGACCACCTCGGGCATGCTCGATTCCCGGCCGAGGGCAAGCAGCTCGACGAGATCGGCTTCGCTGCTGATCGTCGGGCCGGCCATCTCGTGCACCGAGGCGATGCCCAGGGAGGAGGCACGCTCCAGCGTGGCCCGCTGTGCCCGTGCCCGTTGGGCAAGGGTCAGACTGCCCAGGGCGCTTTCGCGCACGCGGTGGTGCGCGGCGGCGGCCAGCGGCCCGACGGGGTCGAACCCGGGCAGGGTCACCAGATCGTCATGCTGACGCCGCAAGGCCGACGACACGACCGCTGAGTGCACGTCGATGCGGCTGAGGTAGACCGAGCGCTCGCCCACCACGGCATCGATGTCATCGGTGGTGGGTGCCCGACCCTCGGGCCAGTGCGTCTCGTCCCAGCCGTGCCCGATGAGAATGCCCTCCTCGTCGCCGTGACGACCCAGTCGATCAAGCATCTCTGCCAGGCTCGCGCAGCCGGTGAGGTCCAGTCCGGTCAGGAGCAGCCCGGTCGCGGTGGCATGCACGTGGGCATCGACGAATGCTGGCGTCACCAGGGCGCCACGCAGGTCCACCACATCGCGCGCATCCGCACGATAGATCGATGCACCGGCGTCGTCGCCGATCCAGGCCACCTGGCCGTCGACGACCAGCATGGCTGTCGCAAATGGATTGCTGGCGCTGTGGATGACTCCGCCGACAAGGAGTTGGCTCACCATCCGCGCTACCGGGTGAGGTCCCTGCCGATGACCATCCGTTGCACCTGATTGGTGCCCTCGACGATCTGCAGCACCTTGGCTTCGCGGAAGTAACGCTCCACGGGGAAGTCGCGGGTGTAGCCGTAGCCACCGTGAACCTGCACCGCGTCGGTCGTGACGCGCATCGCGGCGTCAGTGGCAAAGAGCTTGGCCATGGCCGCGTCACGGGTGTAGGACAGGCCGGCGTCCTTGCGGCGGGCAGCCTGCAGATAGAGAGCCCGTGCGGCCGACACCTGCGTCGCCATGTCGGCGAGCATGAACGAGATGCCCTGAAACTCGGCGATCGGCCGACCGAACTGCTGCCGCTCGCGTGCGTAGGCAACGGCGGCATCGAGCGCTGCCTGGGCGAGTCCCACCGCACAGGCAGCGATACCCAGACGTCCGGCATCGAGCGCGGACAGGGCAATCGCAAAACCCGTGCCCTCCTCGCCGATCCTGCGGTCGAGGGGAACTCGAACCTTGTCGAGGATCATGGCCGCCGTCTGCGAGGCCGTGGCACCCATCTTGCGCTCGGGGGGCGCGCTCGACAGGCCCTCGGAGTCGGCGGGGACGAGCAGGCAGGTGATGCCCCGGTGACCGTCATCGGATGTGCGCGTCATGACGGAGTAGAAGTCGGCCACTCCCCCGTGGGTAATCCATGCCTTCGTGCCGGTGACCACGTAGTCGTCACCATCTCGGGCAGCGCGGGTGACGAGTCCGGCCGCATCCGACCCGGACTGCGGTTCAGAGAGGCAGTAGGCACCCAGGGTTTCTCCCGACAGCATGTAGGGCAGCCACTGCTCCTTCTGCGCGCGTGTACCGGCGGTTGCCATGGGATAGCTCGCCAGGCCATGGACGCTCACGCTGATGCCGACCGACAACCATGCCCGGGCGAGCTCCTCGAGCACCTGTAGGTAGACCTCGTAGGGCTGACCGCCTCCGCCGAATTCCTCATCGAAGGGCAGTGACAGCAGGCCCGCCTGGCCGAGCGTGCGCAAGACATCACGCGGGAAACGACCGGCTTCCTCATCGGCCACGACCCGCGGGGCGAGCTCACCGGCAGCGATCTCGCGCGTGAGGCCAAGAAGGTCGGCTGCCTCCGGTGTTGGGAGAGCGCGCTCGACGAGCGTGTCGGTCACGGCTCGACCATGACGAGGTCGCGGGGACGGCGATTGAGGACGATAGGCCCGTCTGCTCCGCACACAACGATGTCCTCGATTCGGGCACCGTAGGCGCCCGGGATGTAGAAGCCAGGCTCGATGCTGAACGCCATGCCCTCCTCCAGTCCCAGGGCATTGCCCTCCACGATGTAGGGCTCCTCGTGCGTCTCCAAGCCAATGCCGTGCCCGGTGCGGTGAATGAAGAAGTCCCCCAGGCCGGCAGCGCCCAGGGAGTCTCGCGCTACTTCGTCGACGCGCTCGCACGGGACACCGGGGCGTACCACCTCGGTGGCAGCCGCCTGGGCCGCCTGGAGAGCGGCATAGGCGGCGAGATACTCGCCCCCAGGATCACCCAGCGCGTAGGTGCGCGTCTCGTCGCTGCAGTAGCCCTGGTGCGTCGTCCCACCGATATCGACGACGATCGCATCGCCGGCCTGCAGCGCCCTATCGGATGTCTCGTGGTGCGGGCTCGCACCGTTGGGCCCCGAGGCCACGATGACGAAGTCCGCGCGCACATGGCCTTCCGCCACGATGAGTTCGGCGATGTCTCGGCCCACCTCACGTTCGGTGCGCCCCACTGCAAGCAGCGCCGGCACAGAGGCATGCACGCGATCGATCGCGTCTGCCGCATCCTGCAGTGCGGCGACCTCTGCCGGGCTCTTGCGCATGCGCATCTCGTTGATGACCCGTCCGGCGGTCACCTGATCGACCCCGGGCATGGCCGCGCGAAGTGCCAGCACCTTGGAGGCCCACATGTGGTCGGCGAGACCGACCGACCGGGCGCCCGCCACGAGCCCTCCGACCAGGGCATAGGGGTCCTCGGTCTCCTGCCAGGTCGCGATGGCGATGCCCAGTCCGCCGGCGGGACTCGCCTCGGCGGCCGCGCGCTCCAGGGCGGGCGCCACCAGGGTGGGATCGCCGCCGGGACGGATGACCAGGCAGGTGAGGCGCTCGAGCGGTACGGCGTCGTAGCCCACGAGGTAGCGCAGGTCGGGACCCGGGGTGATGAGCAGCGCGTCCAGACCGGCCCGCCCCGCCCCGGCCGAGGCCGCTGCGAGCCGTGCGGAGAAGTCAACGGGATGCATGCGGCAACCGTACCCCGCACCAGCCGCGGCCGCGGTGCGTGCGGGACCATGGGTCGTGGCCGCCCTGCTCCTGGACAGCGCCTCGCTGTACTACCGCGCGTACTTCGCGCTGCCCGAGACGATCGTGGGTCCCGATGGTGCGCCCGTCAACGCCGTGCGCGGCTTCCTTGAGACGGTGGGGGCCCTGGTGCGCGACCGTGGATCCCAGCGCGTGGTGGCCTGCTGGGACGACGACTGGCGGCCGCAATGGCGAGTCGACCTCCTGCCGTCCTACAAGACCCATCGTCTACTCGAAGACAGCGACACCGACGAGGAGGAGGTACCCGACACTCTCGGACCGCAGGTCGACATCCTGCGTGACCTGCTCCCCCGGCTCGGGATCCCGGTCATCGGCGACGAGGGCTTTGAGGCGGATGACGTGATCGCAGGTTTCGCCCACCACCTGCGCGGACCCGTCGACATCGCCTCGGGTGATCGCGACCTCGTCCAACTAGTGGATGACCGCGTCACGCTCCTCTACACCGGAGGCACGTCGGCCAGTCGGGGTGGGAAGCCCTGGCAGGTGCTGACACCCGCCAGCACCGAGGAGCGCTTCGGGGTCGCCCCCCGGCTCTACGCCGACCTCGCGATCCTGCGCGGCGATCCCAGCGACGGCCTGCCCGGTGTGCGCGGCATCGGCGAGAAGACGGCGGCTGCCTTGGTGAGTGCCTTCGGTGACGTGGAAGCGATCATCGCGGCAGCGGGCGATCCGGGCACCGGCAAGCCCATGACGCCCGCCGTTCGCGATCGCATCCTGCAGGCGCAGGATGACATCCGCCGCGCCGAGCAGGTCGTGCGACTGCGACCCGATCCACGCTGGAAGAGCCATCCCATCGATGCCGCTGCCGCCGCTGACGCGATCGACGTCGCTGAGTCCTACGGGGTCGGGCCCGCAGCCCGGCGACTGCTCGACATCATCAGGTGACAGCGGAATAGGCGACGATCCCGCGATCGACCAGATCCATGGCCATTCGCGCGCGCGATCGCATCGGATCGTCATCGGCCACCGTGTCGTGGATCTGGTCGAGCAGGTCGATCACCTGTCTCGCCCACCGCACGAAGTCACCCGCCGCGAGCTCGGACTCGCTGAGGATGGCGGCCAAGCGCCCGCCCTGCACCCACCGGTGCATGGCCCACACGAAGCCGAAGTCGAGTTCGCGCAGGAATCGCGCGTCGTGCTCGCGCTCCACGGCATCGAGGTCCGCCCAGAGTTCGGACGTCGCCTCGAGCGTCCGGCGGATCTCGCCTCCCGGCAGTCGCGGTGACTCCTCACGCTGTCGTCCCTCGTAGACGACACCCGCCACGACACTGGCGAGGGCGGGGGCATCGAGGCCCGCCCATAGCCCCTCGCGCAACGCCTGCGCCACGAGCAGGTCGACGTCGGAGTAGATGCCGCTGAGCACGTCGCCATCGGCAGTCACACTCATCTCGCCTTCCACGCGGCGCAGATAGCCCAACTCCAGGAGCACATCACACACGCGATCAAACTGACGGGCGATCGAGTGAGTGCGCGAGTCCACCCTCCGCTGCAGGGCGGCCGTCTCGCCCTGAAGGCGGTAGAAGCGCTCGGACCACCGGGCATGCGCCTCGCGGTCGGCGCAGCCATGGCACGGATGCCGGCGCAGCTGCGCCCGCAACTCGCTGATCCGCTCGTCGGACGCGGCGTCGCGAAGCGCCTTCTTGGGCCTGTGTGCCGCGGCCTCCTCGGCAAAGGGACGAAGCCGCTGGGCAAGCGCCTTGCGCTCTCGCGCCGAGCGAGCGTCGAGGTCGCCGGCGATCTTGAGCCGGCCCAGCACCGCGGGGGGTGCCGCCAGGTCATTGGCTGCGACCCGTCGGAACTGACGGTCGAGCGTCACGACCCCGATGCGCGCGCTCATGGCATCGGTGGATGCCTCGACGACGACAGCGGGCCCGGACCGGCGGCCCGAGGGCAGCGCGATGACATCGCCTCGGCGCAGGTCGCGCAGGGCCTCGTCGACGCCGAGCTTGAGGGCGCGGCCGCGCTCGCGACTGGCCTGTCGCTCCGCGTCGCCGATCTGCTGGCGGATCTCGGCGTAGTCGGCGAAGTCGCCCAGGTGACAGGACATGGCGGTCAGATAGCCGGCCATCGCCTCCTCGTTGCGCCGGATCTGGGATGCCATCCCGACGACAGCGCGGTCCGCCTGGAATTGGGCGAA
>CAINGG010000503.1 GCA_903848435.1 uncultured Actinomycetes bacterium
AGGACGTTCGTCACCTCATCCATGGGCACAGTGTCGTGCATCGACATCGGGCAGGTGGACCAACCCCCAACCCGTCCTGGGGTAGCGTTCGCGACATGTCGTCGCGCACCGTGTCGGTGCCGGCACAGCGCCTGGCTCGCTGGATCGACGGCTTCCACGAGCGCCACGGCGGCTCGTCGCGCATGGAGTCCGGCGAGCTCGTCCTCGAAGGGTCGGATGGCGCTTCCGCACGACTTCGCCCGCCCTTCGGCGCTGACCACGTCGAATCCGTCCAGGCCTTCGTCGATCACGTGTCGCACCCGCCGCGCTGCGCCGTGGTGCTCGTACGCCGCGGCGGCTTCGCGGCCGCCCTCGTCGATGACGGCCTTGTCGAGATGAGCAGCACCGGTCGAAGGCACGTGCAAGGTCGCACGGCGGCAGGTGGATGGTCTCAGCAGCGCTTTGCTCGCCGCCGGCAGAAGCAGGCCGACGAGCTCGTCGAAGCGGCGGCGGCGTACGTGCAGGAGGTTGTCATCCCCCGCCTGCCCGTCGATTACCTCGTCACCGGTGGTGACCGAGCGCTCGTGCAGCAAGTACTCGCTGACCCACGCCTGAAGGCCTTGGCCGATCTGCCACGTGGCCCGCATCTCGCCGTCCCCGACCCGCGCAAGGACGTGATCGAGAGCCTCCCCGAACTCCTGACGACCGTCCGAATCGACCTCGTCGACCCCTAGGGCCGTTACGCTCGACCCATGCTTGACGACGGCCACGAGGATCAGCCGGAGCCGCGCGGCAGCACCAACGTCGATCCGTGGACCCAGCGCTTCTACGACCGCGGCACCCAAGGCTTCGAGCGCGTCATCCTCTTCTCGGACGGCGTCTACGCCATCGCGCTGACGCTCATCGCTGCCACGCTCGTGGCACCGATCTTCACCGCGGCGTCCACCAGCCAGGATGCCGGAGAAGCCATCGCTAACGGCCTGTCCAACGTGGGCGCCTACGCCTTCACGTTCCTGTGGATCGCGTTCTACTGGAAGGCCAACCACCGCTTCAGCCTGACGCTGCGACGCATGGACAACCTCTACATCTGGGTGATCCTGGTCTATCTCGCCTTCGTGGCACTGCTGCCATTCCCGGCCTCGATCCTGGGCGAGTCAGCGGATCCGCGCGCCCTGGCCTTCTTCATCGCCTACATGGCCTGCATCAGCTTCCTCGAAGTCGTGCTCATGCTCGTGGCACTCCGCAATGACCTCCTCGTGCGGGCCCTGTCGAAGACCGAGCAGCGCAACTGGGTGCTCTCGGCTCTCTCACCGGTCGTCGGTGCCCTCGTTGCGGTTCCCGCCTGCTTCATTCCGGGAGTCGGCTTCGCCGCTGGCCTGACGGTGCTCATCGTGGTGAGTGTCGGCGTGGGATTTGCTGTCAAGCGCATCTATCGCGTGCCCGACTGGAGCATCACCCGGCACTGACCCGCCAGCGCCGGCCGCCCCGGACCAGGACGATGCAGGCGATCGCGAGGACTGCCCCGAGCACGCCGTTGACATGCAAGCCCGTGGCGATGCTGTCCGCCATGACGTCGCTGACCTCTGCGCCGGAGGGCAGCGGCACGGCGTACTCACTCATCACATCAGTGGACGTGGACGCGGCCTGGATCGACGTCAACTCGGCCGCTGCCTGTTGCTGAGTCAGTCCGTTTGCCTGGAATTCGGCGGACATGAAAAGGCGCGCTAGCGTGAAGACGGCGCCATTCATCACGACAACCGCGAGCACGCCGCCCAGAGCCTGCGCCGAGCCGCGATAGGCGCTGAGCTGACCCGAGTCGACGTCCGGATCCGACTTGAGGACAGCACTGGTCACGGTGATGGACGCAGCGACGGTCAGCAGGTTGTAGACCGTCACATACGCAATCGGAACCCACAGGGGCGACGATGGCGTGATAGCGAAGGCGCCCAGCATGGCGATACTGAGCACGGCGAAGAGCAGCATCGCGGTGTGCGTGACCCCGATACGTCGCATGAGCGGACCGGCGATGAAGCGCGTGCCGAGCACAGCCGCGGCCTGCGCCGGCACCATGACGAGCGCTGTCTGGAGCACGGTGAGCCCGTAGAGGTATTGGAAGGCGATCGTCATCAAGAAGACGGTGTTGATGAGGGGGATGATGATGACGACCACCAGGAGCGAGCGGGCGCGACCGACTCGGAGGGGGGCTAGGGAGAAGGCCGGGGCGGGCAATCGCCGCATGAGCACAGCGCAGCTGACCGCCAAGGCGATCGTGATGGCCAGCGTCAGCAAGGTGACAGGTGCGAAGACCCCCTCATCACCCACGCGGTCGAGCCACTGCACGGCAGCGGCCACCGTGGCTCCCGCGAGGATCGGCGTCACGACCTCCCCCACGGGACTCGTCGAGCCCGGACGAGGAAGGAGCACGAGTGTCGCCACGAACATGACGACACCGAAGAGCGCCCACATCATCGGGACCCATCGCCACGACGCTTCGCCCACGATCAAGCCGGTGAGCACAGGCAGACAGAGCCAGACGAAGGGCGACACCATGCCGAAGGTCCCGAATGCCGCCGCGCGGGCATGGGGCTCGGGAAAGCGGTCTGAGAGCAGGCCGATGCCGATGATCTGAATGGCCGTGGCGGCAATCCCCTCGATCAGCAGCCCGATGACAACGGCAGGTAACCCCTGTGCGACTGCAACGATGAGCGACCCGGTGATGAACGCCACCGACATCCACAGCATGACCGTGCGGTGACCGCGTCGGTCTCCCAGCCGACCGGCGAGA
>CAINGG010000504.1 GCA_903848435.1 uncultured Actinomycetes bacterium
ATCGGGCACCTGAGCATGCAACTGCACTTCATCCTCGCGGGCTACCTCTTCGCGTGGATCATCATGGGCGTCGACCCCGTGCCCAAGCCGCTGCCCTACTGGGCGAAGTTCGGGCTCATCCTGCTCGTCATCGGCGTCCACGCCTTCTTCTCCATCATCATCACGATGAGCAGCCAGCCGATCGCGCAGGAGTGGTACGGCATCGTGCGACCCGAGTGGGTGAGCGACCCGCTGGCCGACACGAAGTTCGGCGGCCAGATCGCGTGGGGGATCGCCGAGCTCCCGATGCTCTTCATGATCTTGACCGTGGCGTGGCAGTGGATGCGCAGCGATGAGCGGTCGGCCCGCCGCCACGACCGCCAGGCCGACCGCGACGGCAACGCCGAGCTCAATTCCTACAACGACTACCTCGCGGCCCTCGACCGTCGCTCGAAGTCGAGCAACGACAGCGCCTAGGGTTGTGCCATGACGCGCGTCGCCCTGCTGCAGGTGTCATCGGATGCCGCTGAGGATCCGGCGACGCGCGCGGACCGCGTGGTCGGCATGCTGGCCGAGGCTCTGCCTGACTGTGACATGGCGGTGCTGCCCGAGCTGTGGATCACCGGCGCCTTCGACCTGCCGGTCGCGCGTGCTGTCGCACAGCCACTGACGTCGCCACTGATCGACAGGATCCGCACGCTCGCCGCCGACTCGGGTGCGTGGATCCACGCGGGCTCGTTCCCGGAGCGCGCCGATGACGGAGCGACGTACAACACGGCGGTGCTCATCGGTCCGGCCGGCGACATCGTCGCCACGTATCGCAAGCGGCACCTCTTCGGCTTCGAGACCGGCGAGCGCACGCTGATGTCAGCCGGCGACGACCTGGTCGTCGTGCAGACACCGCTCGGGGCGACGGGCCTAGCCACTTGCTACGACCTGCGCTTTCCCGAGATGTTCCGCGGACTCATTGATGCGGGCGCCGAGACGTTCCTGCTGTGCTCGGGCTGGCCGGTGCCGCGTATCGAGCACTGGCGGGTGCTGGCGCGGGCACGCGCGATCGAGAACCTCGCGTGGTTGGTGGCCTGCAACGGCGTGGGCAGCCACGCCGACATCACCCTCGGGGGCCATTCGGTGGTCGTTGATCCCAAGGGCGAAGTGGTAGCGGAGGCCGGTGACCGCGAGACGATCCTCTTCGCCGATATCGATCCGCCGCGTGCCGGCGAGTGGCGTGAGGCTTTCCCCGCGCTCGGCGATCGCCGCTAGATCATCACGCAGAAGTTGTCGAGCACCACGCCCGCGCGCACCTGATCGCCTTCGACCGTGACGCGCTTGCGGTGCTCGCTCGCATCACCGCGTCCGCAGGAAAGATTGAGGAACGTCGGCCAGTCCATGGTGAGCGTGACGGTCGCGGGTGCGGACTGCTCGGCGACAACCTTGGCCCGGCCATCGTCGCCGATGATCACGTCGCGGGAGAAGGAGATGCCCGGCTCGCTGACACGCAGGCGCAGGACCTCGCCGGCTTGCGCGCCGCAGAGCTTGCCCCAGACCTTGGCGTAGCCAGGAAGCAACTGGGAGGCCGTCGCCTGCGCACCCAGGGAGTCGAGGTGACCCGGCCGCCCGAGAGCGTCGCGGATGTCCTGCTCGTGCACCCACGTGTCGAGCGTGCGCATGCGCAGGACGCGACCGAGCGGAGCGGGGCCGAAGGGGCCGGGGGTCTCGACGGCCACATCGTGCGGGCCGGCGTCCAAGACCTCGCGGCGATCGGCGACGTTGGCGGCGAGTTCGATGAGCACGTCCTCGCGCGTACGCGAGCGGCGCAGGTCGACCGGGATCTCGGTGAGTCTCCCGAAGTCGCTCGTCACATGCGGCAGCGCATCCCAGTCGGGTTCATGCGCGTCGTCGAACTTGCCGATGAGGATGCCCTCGAGCCAGCCGACGTGCGCGACGATGTCGCCGACCGTCCACCCGGGTAGGGCCGTCGGTGTGTCCCACTCCTGCTGCGAGAGCGGTGTGACGAGGTCGTTGAAGTCAGCCGAGGCGGACTGCCAGGCGCCGAAGATCTGGTCGAAGTCAGCGTTGTCAGGGATGGGCGTAGCCATAGGCACACGCTACGACGTCAGCGCATGAGTTGGTAAGTGGTCCGCCACTTCCCCGACGACACAGGTGTCAGCGACACGCTCCCGGAGTAGCCGACGTAGGCCCCGAGGCCGCCGATGACCGCGCGCTCGACCGGCGCGACCGGCCCGTCGCTGGGACCCGCCTGGGCCAGGCCAAGCACCAACAGCCGGTCCGAGGCTGCCCAGGAGTACTGCACGAACGACAACAGCGTCTGCCGCGCATCGGCTCGCGCCACCGACTGGGCAGACACGTTGTAGTGGCCCCGGTCTGCACCCGCAGTGCGCGTCCAGCCACCGGCGAGGACCAGGTCGCCCACTCCTCCGCTTGCGGTCTTCGACGTCAGGATTCGGGTGTAGCGCGTCTGTTCCTGCGGTCCTCGAAGCGTCGGCTTGACGGGAGTCGCGGCACCCTGCTGCGCGAACGTTGTAAACGTCCAGGTGGACGGCGGCTGGTACTCCGCGTAGCCGGACGCTCCGGTGAACCGCCCGGTGCCGCCGGAGATGACGTAGGCCGTGGGCTTGGTCGGCAACTGCGTCGCGTCGGCCACGATCATGGAGTTGACGAAGAGCGTGCCGTCGGCGAACTCGAACATCGCCTGCACCGCTCGGCGTTCGAGGCTGCCAGCGAGATCCTGCACCACAATGGACGACGCGGTGTAGTCGGCGACCAACTCACTGTCGTCCACCAGCCTGCCCTTGGTCAGCGTCATGTTGCCCACGGTCGAGCCAGGGCTGGCCAGCATGATGCGCTCCGTGCTCACCAACTCACGCAAGTAGGTCTCCGTGGCGGGAGACGACAGGTCGACGCGTGTCTTGCCCAGGAGCGTGATCGCCCACTGCTGGGTGCCCGCGCCGGATGTGATCACCGCCGCTCCGCGCACGCCACGGAACTGGCCCGTGCCGCCCAGCAGGCCCGCTTCGGTCGGACCCCAGAACTCGCCGGTCGCCTGGAAGACGAGGCTGCCCTCGGCGAAGGTGATCTGCACCGTGTCCTGCGCACCGAGATGGCCGGTGTAGGCGATACCTCGACGCAGGAAGGTGCCCTCGGTCAGCCCGGGTGCTTGCGCCGTGCCCGACTCGATGATGACGTCGCCCCAGTCCGCGCCATTGTCGATCCCGATCGGCACGACCCGTCGCTCGTCGAGCGTCAGCGAGACGACGAGTTGGCGGTCGGGCAAGCCCGACAGGGGCGGCTTGGCCGCCCCGCCGGGCACGACCGGTGCCGATGATGCGGGTGGCACAGCTGTCGCTAGAACGACGCCCACGCACATCAGGGCAATGGCAATGAGACGGGGCTTGCGCATCGGGCCAGGGTAGTCGTCAGGCCAGTGCGACAGTCGGTGACTCCAGGAAGGTGGCGACATCTGACAGGAACGTCGATCCGGCGGCGCCGTCGACGATGCGGTGGTCGAAGGTGAGCGACAGTTGCATCACCGGGCGCACGCACAGCCCGCCGTTGCTCACCCACGGACGGTCCATGATCCGGCCGGTGGCCAGGATCGCGGCCTCACCAGGCACGAGGATCGGCGTTCCGCCATCGACGCCGAAGACACCGACGTTGGTCACCGTGATCGTGCCGTCCACCGAGTCAGCCGGGGTGAGCTCACCGCGACGAGCCCGCTGGGTGAGCTCGCCGATCGCACGCGCCAGCCCCGAGAGCGACAGTGATCCGGCATCACGCACATTCGGCACCACGAGCCCGCGGTCGCTGGCCACGGCGATGCCGAGATTGACGTGCGAGTAGACCTCGATCTCGCTGCTGCCATCAGGCAGGTCGATCCACGACGAGTTGATGATGGGAGTGCGAGTGACGGCATTGACCATCGCTGCTGCGGCGACCGTAAGGGGGGTTGGCTTGAGGCCGGCAAACGCCGGGTGCTCGCGCATCTGCTCGACGAGGCGCACGGTGCCGGAGACGTCAACATCAAGCCACTCGGTGACGTGCGGCGCTGTCGAGACTGAGCGCACCATCGCCTCGGCCATCGCCCGACGCACGCCGCGCACCGGGATGCGTTCACCACGCACGGGCGGCGCGAGGGTGGGCAGGACTCTCGTCGAGGCGATGGACGCAGGCGTCGCCGCCGCACGCTGTACGTCATCCCGCGTGATGTCACCGTGCGGACCGGTGGGCGACACGGTGGCCAGGTCGATGCCGAGCTCGCGGGCGAGGAATCGGACGGGTGGCTTGGCCAGCGGCTTCCCCGTGGTTGTCTTCGTGGGAGTGGGCGCTGCTGTCGGGGCGTTCGATCGCGCGCGCAGGTGGCGCTTGCGGGTGGCGCCGTGCGAGACGCCGTAGCCGACCAGTACCGCTTCGCGTGCCTCGTCCTCGGCCGTTGGCTCCACCGGTGACGAGACCTCAACCGACATGATCGGCGTACCCACGGGCACCACGCGGCCTTCGGCCACGAGAAGTGCGCTCACGGTGCCACTGAAGGGACAGGGCAACTCGACGACGGCTTTGGCCGTCTCAATGTCAACAATCGGCTGGTTGACCTCGACGACGTCACCGACAGCCACGCGCCAGTTGACGATCTCGGCCTCGGTCAGGCCCTCGCCCACGTCGGGCAGCGGGAAGTCGCGCACATGGGTCGAGGTCACAGCGCGAGCACTCCATCGATCGCATCGAGCACCCGGTCGACGTCGGGCAGGTAATGCTTCTCGAAACGATTGGGCGGGTAGGGCAGGAACGCACCGCCCACGCGCGAGACCGGCGCCTCGAGCGAGAAGAAGCACTCCTGGCTGACCCGCGCGGCCACCTCGGCGCCGACGCCGAGCGTGACGGGTGCCTCGTGCACGACCACGCACCGACCGGTGCGTCGCACGTCGGCATAGACCGGATCGAGATCGAGGGGTGACAGCGAGCGCAGGTCGATGACGCTGCAGGACACGCCATCCTCATCGGCAGCAGCGGCCACCTCAAGGCAGGTGCGCACCATCGGGCCGTAGGCCACGAGCGTGACATCGCTCCCAGTACGCACGACTCGCGAAGTCCACGGGTCGCCGGTGATCGGCGAGATGTCATCAACCTCGGCGCGATCCCAGTAGCGGCGCTTGGGCTCGAAGTAGATGACCGGGTCATCGGACGCGATCGCCTGCTGGATCGTGATGTAGGCCTCGGCTGCATCGGCCGGGGTCAGCACGCGCAGGCCCGGCGTGTGCGCGAAGTAGGCCTCCGGCGACTCGCTGTGATGCTCGACCGCGCCGATCCCACCGCCATAGGGAATGCGGATGACCATCGGCATGGGCGTGCGGCCCTGCGAGCGGTAGTGGTGCTTGGCCACCATCGTCACGATCTGGTCGAAGGCCGGATAGACGAAGCCGTCGAACTGGATCTCCAGGACCGGGCGGTAGCCGCGCATGGCCAGACCGACCGCCGTGCCGACGATGCCGCTCTCGGCGAGGGGCGAGTCGATGACCCGGTCCTCCCCGAAGTCCTTCTGCAGGCCGTCGGTCACCCGGAAGACACCACCGAGCGGGCCGATGTCCTCTCCCATCAGCAGGACCTTCGGGTCGTTCTCCATCGCTCGGCGCAAGCCGGCGTTGAGCGCCTGCACCATCGTCATCTCGGTCATGACGTGCCTCCGAGGCGCGCGAAGTAGGCGGCCGCTTCGGCTCGATCGGACTCGACGCCGCGATGTGGCTCGGCGTACACGTCGTCGAACATCAGCATCGGGTCGGGATCGGGCATGCCGCGGATGGTGCTGCGAACCTTCTCGCCGAGCGCATCGCAATCGGCCTCGACGCTCGCGAAGAAGGCGTCATCGGCCTCGCCGATGAGCGTCAGGTGCTTGCGCAGGCGGTCGAGGGGATCGAGGTCCGCCCAGTGGGCGAAGTCAGACTCGGCGCGGTAGCGCGTGGGGTCGTCGGACGTGGTGTGCGGGCCCATGCGATACGTGACGGCTTCGATGAGAGACGGACCGCCGCCTTCGCGGGCGCGGTCGAGCATCGCACGCGTGACAGCGAGTCCTGCGAGAACGTCGTTGCCGTCGATGCGCACGCCCGGCATGCCGTAGGCGGCGGCGCGCTGAGCGATCGGCACGCGGCTTTGTCGCTCGACCGGCACCGAGATGGCCCACTGGTTGTTCTGGACCAGGAAGACGACGGGAGCCGAGAAGGCCGCGGCGAACACCATCGCCTCGTGGACGTCACCGGTGCTGGTGGCTCCGTCGCCGAAGCAGGCCAGGACGGCATCGTCGGTGCCGTCGCGCTGGATGCCCATGGCGTAGCCGACGGCATGCAGGGCATGCGAGCCGATGACGATGGTGAAGACACCCAGGCCGACGCGATGCGGATCCCAGCTGGAGTGCGTGTTGCCACGATAGAGCTGAAGGAGTTCATCAGCCTCGACGCCGCGCACGTGGAAAATGCCGGACTCGCGGTAGGTGGTGAAGCCGTAGTCGCCCGGTCGCATGGCGTGGCCAGCGCCGACCTGCACACCCTCCTGACCGAGAGTGGGACACCACAAGCCAAGCTCACCGGTGCGCTGGAGTGCGGTCGACTCGACATCCATCCGGCGCGTGATCGCGATATCGCGATACATCGTGCGCAGTTGGCCCGGGCCTACCTCGAGCGGGTAGTCCGGATGATGCACGCGCTCGCCCTCGGGCGTGAGCAACTGCACCGGCGTCTCGGCCATGGTGGACCCTTTCGACACAGGCCTTGTGGGCCGATCACATCCTGGCACTTCGTGTCGCCGATCTGGCTCGACGGGGCGATACTCGTGGAATGCGACCGCTGACCGCCCTCGCCGCCTCTACCGCGCTGGCGGTCGCCCTGATCGGCATTCCTACCGGAGCGGCCCAGGCACACCAGCCCGTCCGCCTGACCTCGGCCGACCGCACGCCCGCCCAGGGGCCCCTGCTCGTCGACGGCACCATCTCCTTCGCCGTCTACGCGACGGTGCGCGAGGGCAACACACGGGGATTTCGCGTGGGCATGAAGGCCGGGCAGCGGCTGGACATCCAGTTGCTCATCAACGACCGTCCGCCCGCCAATCGGTTGTCCAACGCGCAACTGCCCACCGTCACCATCATCGATCCCGCGGGACGGCGTTCCTCACTGGTCATTGACGAGCGGACACCGTTCTACGAGCCCTATTCGCAGACTGCGTACCTCTACCTGGCACGGTGGAGTACCCCTGCGAGCAGCGGCACCTACCAGGTGATCGTCACCGGCCGTGACAACACCAAGGTGCCGGTCGTCGTCGGGGTCGGCTATCGCGAGGTCCCCGGGGAAGTCCGGGACTAGCGACTAGATGCCGAGGATCTTGGCCTTGGCGGCTGCGAACTCCTCGTCGGTGAGGAGGCCCTTCTCCTTGAGAGCGCCCAGACGCTCGATCTCTGCCACGGCATCGGTCTCGGGAGCTGGCGCAGGGGCGGGGGCCGCCGCAGCCTGGGCGGACTCCTTCTCCTCCTGCTTGTCAGCCTGACGCTGAGCGACCTTGCCACTGACAGCAGTGGCGGTTCCGGCGATGACGGCGGTGCGGGCAACGGCACGACCAAGACGCGGCATGACGACTCCTTCGGTGGGGTGCTCCACCCTAACTCGCCTCCGGACGTGCCGGCATGGGTATGGCTGCATTCACCACGTCACCAGCTGCGCACCAGACCGCTGCCGGGGGAATCGTCACAGCCAGCGCGGAAGGTCGGATCTGCCTACTTCCGAGAGCCACTGGTCGGCGTAGTCACTCGGCTGGGAGACCTACGCAGCGGGCAGCACTTGTAGGGTCGGGCTGCCATGACGATGACTGCTCCACGTACCTCCTCGGGACCGGTGCTGTGGACCAATTTGCTCATCGTCTGGATCGTGTGGGGCTCGACCTACATGGGCATCCGCTTCGCGAGCGAAACGATTCCGCCCTTCATCATGAGCGGCACCCGGTTTCTCACTGCCTTTGTGCTCATGGTGGCGCTAACGTCGATCCTTCGGGGGCCTCAGGCACTGCGCGTGACGCCGCGCGAGTTCGCCACCTCCTGCTTCCTCGGGGTGGCGCTCCTCGGCGTGGGACTGGGGACGGTAGGGCTCGCCCAGGACTATGTGCCGACCGGGATCATGGCGCTGATCATCGCGTCGACACCGCTCACGATCGTGATCTGGCGTCGCGTGACAGGCGATCGCCCGCCGCTGCTCACACTCATCGGCGTCTTCGTCGGACTCGGTGGCATCGGCTGGATGCTTCTCCCGGGTGGCACGCGACCTGTCTCGGGGACTGATGGCGACGTGGTCTTCTGGAGCGTGATGGTGCTGATCTCCAGCACAATCTGGGCGACCGCCAGCTTTTTCTCGTCGCGACTGCCCACTCCGAAGGACTCCTTCGCACTCACGACGTACGAACTGCTCAGCGGTGGCACCGTCCTGCTGGTGATCGGTCTTGTGCTCGGGGAGCGCGTAAGCTTCACGGAGATCAGCGTGCGTTCGTGGGGTGGCTGGCTCTTCCTCGTAGTCGCCGGCTCGGTGATCGCCTTCAGTTCGTTCACCTGGCTCATCAACAAGGCGCCGATCTCGCTGGCGTCGACCTATGCCTATGTCAACCCGGCGGTCGCCGTGGTGC
>CAINGG010000505.1 GCA_903848435.1 uncultured Actinomycetes bacterium
AGACGACCGTCGGGCAGGTAGCCGCGGTCGAGGAAGGCTTCCTCGACGGCGATGAGTCCGCGCGACCGTGCGGCCCGTGCGAGCTCCGAGCCAGGCGTGGTGAGCACTGGCAGCGCGGCGCCGTACGCCGTAATGGCATCGAGCACCGCCCGCGCGACATCGGGATCGGTCGCCGCGGCGTGGTAGAGCGCCCCGTGCGGCTTGATGTAAGAGACGGAGGATCCGGCTGCAAGGGCGTGAGACTGCAGGTCGCTGATCTGGGCGGCCAGCTGGTCCGTGAGGATCCCGGCCGGGACATCCAGGCGTACGCGACCGAAGTTGTCGGGGTCGACGTACGACACTTGGGCGCCGATCGCCACGCCACGATCAGCGGCCCTGGCGCACACCCGTGACATGGATTCGGCATCGCCTGCGTGCCCGCCGCACGCGACATTGGCGCTCGTGATCACCTCGAGGAGGCCGTCGTCGAGTGCGGCGCCGTCGGAGCCCGGCAACTCACCCAGGTCGGCGTTGAGGTCGAGCGCGGCAATCACGAACCGACCGTACCCGCGCGCCTACGCTCGGGGCGTGCGCATGAGTAGGACGACGTCCGGGCTACTCCTGGCCTTGCTGGGCGTGCTCGGATTCTCCTTCTCACTGCCATGGACCGTCTGGGCGCTGGAGAGCTTCGCCCCGATCCTCACCGCTACCGGTCGCGCGGCAATCGCCGGAGCAGTCGCTGTGGTGATCCTGCTCGTGCGGCGGGTGCCCTGGCCCGATCGCTCCCTGATGCGGCCGCTCATCTACACGATGGCCGGCGCTGTGTTTGGTTGGCCGATACTCATCGCCCTCGCGCTGGAGCGAACGACGGCCGCGCACGCCGCGGTCATCGCCGCCATCATGCCGCTGGTGACCGCCGTCTTCGCCGTGCTGCGCACTGGCGAGCGGGTTGCACGTCAGTTCTGGATGGCTGCTGTGGCAGGCACTGCCGCACTGGTGGTCTTCGCGCTTCTGCGCGGTGGTGGCGACGGGGGCAACCTCATCGCCGACCTGCTCATCGTGGGCGCCGTGCTCGCCTCGTCCTGGTGCTACGTCGAAGGCGCCTCGCTCACCAAGGTGATGCCCGGGTGGCAGGTCATCTCCTGGGTGGTGGTGCTCGCGCTACCGATCACGGTGCCCGTGACGGTGATCCTCGCCATGACGGGCGGGGTCACGACGCCGGTGACCACCCAGGCCTGGATCGGCATGGCCTTCCTGGGCCTGGTGTCGGTCTACTTCGCGTTCTTCGCGTGGTACCAGGGACTGTCGATGGCCGGTGTCGCGCGCGGAGCGCAGACGCAGCAGCTGCAGGCACCGCTCACGCTGCTGTGGTCGGCCCTGCTCCTCGGCGAGGTCGTGACGTGGCCGACGGTCGTGGCCGCGCTCGTCATCGTGGGGTGCGTGGCCTGGGCGGTGCGGGTGCGCATGCCGACTGTGGCGGCACCCGAGGAGTAGCGACTACTCCTGGACGCCACAGGCCTCGATATAGATCGGCTCAGGCACGTCGGACTCGGCAAGGGGAGTGCCGCAGATGTCTTCAATCGATGTGGGCACCCAGAACTGACCCTCGGCGCGCAGGAAGAACTCGGTCGGCACCGTCGTGCCGGAGGTCTCGACCTGTGCGGTGGCACTGGCCCACCCATCCACGCAGGCAAAGTCGCCGAGGGAGACGAAGGTGGCCCCGGGATAGGTGGCATTGACATCGGACTCGACCGCAGCCGAGATGGTGGGCGCGTCGCAGGTAGCCATCCCGCCGACGGCTGAATCGGTCGGTGAGGGGCCGGGCCCGGGGGAGGAGTTGGAGCAGGCGCTCAGCAGGCAGCCCGCGGCGATAGCCGCCGCCGTCAGCGCCAGGCTCCTCATGACAGGAGCCTATGCACGCTTCGCTAGCGTTCCCTCGTGGCAGACGCGCCCACAGGCGATTCCAAGGCGACCGCGCACCCGATCCGGGTTCTGGCGCTCGGTGGCAGCACGCGCACGGAGTCCTCCGGAGGCCATGCGCTCCGCCTGGCCGCCGAGGGCGCTCGCGCGGCAGGGGCCGAGACCGAGATCCTCAGCGGCCGCTCCCTGATGTTCCCGCTCTACGACACCGAGACGCCTGAGCGCGACGACGACGTGCGCACCATGGTCGATGCCGTACGCCGCGCTGACGGACTCATCGTTGTCAGCCCCGGCTACCACGGTGGCATCAGCGGGCTGGTCAAGAACGCCCTCGACTACATCGAGGACCTGCGTGACGACCCGCGCCCCTACCTCGAGGGCCGCGCGGTCGGCTGCATCGCCGTCGCGCATGGCTGGCAGGCAGCCGTGACGACACTGCACCAGATTCGTCAGGTCGTGCACGCACTGCGCGGCTGGCCCACGCCCTTCGGCGCTGCGGTCAACTCCAGCCTTGTGCGCCTGAGCGATGTCGCTCCCGATGACGACGTAGTGCAGCAGTTGCACCTCGTGGGCCGTCAGGTCGTCGAGTTCGCGCGCATGCGCCGCGCCGCCCAGGGGCTGACTCCATGACGAGCGACGACGTGCTCGCGCGCGAGACCGCTCGCCTGCTGACGACGGTCGATTCCATGGGCCCCGATGACCTTGCCGCCCCGTCGGCCCTGCCCGGCTGGACGCGCGGGCACGTCCTCGCCCACATTGCCGGGAACGCCGAAGGGCTCGGCCGGCGCGCACGAAGCGTGGGCGACGACATACCCCGTGCCATGTACGAGTCACCAGAAACTCGCGGCGGAGACATCGACATGCGATCACGGCGTTCGGTGGCGCAGCACCGGGAGGCGCTCGCCGCCACGCACGCCGACTTCCTCTTCGACCTCGACCAGATTCCTGCTGACCGTGCGGATGACCAGATGGAGGTGCGCCTCACGCTGCGGGTGAAGGTGAGCGACCTGCCGCTCCTGCGCTTGCAGGAGGTGAGCATCCACCACTCCGACCTCGGCATGCCCGGCTACGACTGGTCGCACTGGCCGCCGGAGCTCGTGGCCTGGGCGCTGCCGCGCGTGACGGCATCCTTCGCTGCTCGCGATGACTTCCCCGTCGGGTGGGTGGAGGCTGATGGCGCGCGGTTCCAGATAACCGCCGATGAATCTGCGGGTGTGTCCGGCAGCGGCACCGAGGTCCTCGCCTGGCTGGTTGGTCGCGCACCCGGCGATGGGCTCGCCCCCACGGGTATCGCCAGCGTGCCTGCCGCCCCGACGTGGCTGTGATGCGATGACCGCGCGCCGACTGCCAACGTGGAGCGACTTCAGCCACCTGGTCGGCTTCTCGCCAGGGTCGGCGCTCGACCACTGCGCGAGCATCGCCGATGTACGTCGTCTTGCGAGGCGCCGCGTGCCACGCGCCGTCTTCGACTACACCGATGGGGCCGCCGGCGACGAGCTCTCTCTGCGACGCGCGCGTGCGGCGTTCGCGCACATGGAGTTCCAGCCACGCGTGCTCCGTGATGTGAGCGTCATCGACACCTCGACCACCATCCTGGGCGAGCGCGCGAGCCTGCCGTTGGTGCTGGGCCCCACTGGCTTCACGCGCCTGATGCACCACGCCGGCGAGCCCGCGGTTGCGGCCGTGGCTCAGCGCGCGGGAATCCCGTATGGCCTATCCACCCTGGGCACCACGTCGATCGAGGATCTCGCCCGCTCGGCACCCGGGGCTCGGCGGTGGTTCCAGCTCTACCTCATGCGTGACCGCGGCTACGTGAAGGAACTCGTGCAGCGCGCAGCCGACTCCGGCTACGACACGATCATCCTCACCGTTGACACACCTGTCGCGGGGCGCCGCCATCGCGACGTGCGCAATGGCCTGACGATCCCGCCGCGCATCACTCCGCGTACGGCGGTCGA
>CAINGG010000506.1 GCA_903848435.1 uncultured Actinomycetes bacterium
CCGCGCTCGTAGACGAGGTCGACGGCCAGGCCATCGACCTTCAACTCGCACAGCAGCGGAGGGACCCGGCCGATGGCCTTGTCGATGCGGTCCGCCCAGGCCTGGACCTCCTCGACGGAGAACGCGTTGTCGAGGCTGTACATCCGCTCGAGATGCTCGACGGGCTCGAACATCTCCGAGCGGGCGCCGCCGACCGATTGGGTCGGGGACTCTCCCGACACGAGTTCGGGATGCTTCGCCTCGAGGTCGACGAGTTCGCGGAAGAGCGCGTCGTACTCGTCGTCGGAGATGGTCGGGGCGTCCTTGTCGTAGTAGCGCTCCCGAGCCGCGTTGATGGCGTCGACGAGTTCGGTCCATCGAGTGCGCGCCTTCGCGGGGACGCTCATGGGGACTCCTCAGCCACCTCGGCATCCTCTCGCACCAGTCGCACGGCTTCGCGCAGGGACGAGTACGCCGCACGGGCCCATGCGGGGTCGGCGCCCGCCAGGCCGCAACGGGGGGTGAGGACCAGGTGCGACTGTGCCCGCTCGGCACTGAAGCCCCAGCGCGCACACTGGTCAAGCACTCGCTGCGCAGCCTGCTCGGCGATGGCCCGCACGGGGACGAGCGGACTCGGTGCAAGCGCCGGCACCACGCCGAGGTAGTCCTGGCCGCCCTGGTCGACGACGCGTCCGAGCGGTTCCTCCTCCGACCCCTGAAGCACGGCCAGGTCGACGGACACGAAGTCGGCGCCCGCACGACGCAGGAGGTCGACGGGCGTACGCGCGTCGCAGCAATGAACGCCCGGGGTCGCCTCTGCCGCACGGGCTGCATCCAGGACCAGCCGCAGGTGAGCCTCCGCGCGCTGCACATCGACAGACCGATAGGTGGCGATCCCACTTGCCGTGCTGACTCCACCGGCGAGCACCGTCGGCAGGGACGGCTCATCGAACTGCAGCACGACGTCCGCGCCCGGAAGGCGTCGACGTATCTCACGCACGTGGCCATCGGCCGCCTCGGCCAGGGCTTCGGCCAGGTCGCGGCACGCTCCCGCGTCGCGCACCGCACGCTCGCCGTTGCGCATCTCGATCGATGCCGCCAGCGTCCAAGGGCCCGCGAGTTGCGCCTTCACCGGACCCCGGCGACCGCCGAGCGCCTCCTCGAATCCATCGAGGTCCTCGGCGAGCCAGGAGGCAGCGCGCGTCATCACGCGCCCCGGCGAATCAGCGAAGCGCCAGCCCGATGGCGTCGTCTCGACCGCGAGGTCCGGGGCCACCTGGGCCAGCAGCGCGGCCGTGCGGCCGATCATGTCGGCGCCCGGTCCGCGAGCTGGCAGCTCGGGGACGTGCGGAAGGTCGGGGAGCTCGCCGGCGATGGTGCGCGACCACTCGTGCGAATCGGTGCCCGGGACCGAGCCGATGCCGGTAGCGACTGTCACGGTGCTGTCCGCGCGATGGTCGCGCTGCCGATCACGCGGGTGCCGTCATAGGCCACCAGCGCCTGACCTGGCGCGACCCCGCGCAGCGCGGAGTCGAGTTCGACCGTCACATCGCTGCCATCGACCATGAGCCGAGCCGCGACCGACTCGCCGTGCGCTCGCACCTGCACGCAGACCTCCGACGCAGCGGCGGGCGCCTGTCCGCACCATCGTGGATCGCGCCCTTCGATGCGACGCACCGACAGCAGCTCCTGCGGTCCGACCAGCACCCGCGTCGAGCCCAGGTCGCGCCCGACGACGTAGCGCCGGTGCCCCTCGGGCGCTGGCACCGTCAGGCGCAGGCCCCGCCGCTGCCCGACAGTGAGGGAGTACGACGCATCGTGGGTGCCCAGCGTCTCTCCCGTCGTGGCGTCGACGAGTTCACCCTCGCGCTGGCCCAGGTGATCGCGCAGGTAGGCCTCGGTATCGCCGTCGGGGATGAAGCAGATGTCATGGCTATCGGGCTTCTCGGCGACGCGCAGGCCACGCGCCGCCGCCTCGGCGCGGACATCGGCCTTGCACGTGTCCCCGAGGGGGAAGAGAGCACCCGAGAGCTGGTCCGGTGTCAGCACGGCCAGGACGTAGGACTGGTCCTTGGCAGCGTCCACGGAGCGGTGAAGCTCACGCCCCTCAGGACCGTCGACGATACGGGCGTAGTGCCCGGTGGCGACCGCGTCGTAGCCCAGCGCCCGGGCGCGCTCCAGGACGGCCGCGAACTTGATCGACTCGTTGCAGCGCATGCACGGGTTGGGCGTCAGGCCCTGGTCGTAGGAAGCGATGAAGTCGTCGATGACATCGCGATGGAAGTCGGCGGACAGGTCCCAGACGTAGAAGGGGATGCCCAGGATGTCGGCGACGCGTCGGGCATCACGCGCGTCCTCGAGCGTGCAGCAGCCGCGGCTTCCTGCACTGCCGGACCTTCCTGGACCGCTTCGTGCGAGCGCGAGATGGATGCCGACGACCTCGTGGCCCGCATCGACGCATCGGGCCGCTGCCACGGCGGAGTCCACTCCGCCCGACAAGGCCGCGATCACACGCATGTCAGGACACCGTTCGGAAGCTGGGCGACCCCGCGCGTGATGCCCGCTCGACGGCTGGCGGCAACACCTCAAGGATCCGGTCGACATCGTCCTCGGTGGACGTGCGGCCGAGTGAGAAGCGAAGGGATCCACGAGCGCGAGCGGGGTCGACGCCCATGGCCAGGAGCACGTGGGAAGGCTCGGGCACGCCGGAGGTGCAGGCCGAGCCGGTCGAGCACTCGACCCCCGCCGCGTCGAGCAGCATGAGGAGGGCATCCCCCTCGCACCCGGGGAATGATGCGTGCACGTGGCCGGGTAGTGCCGCATCAGGCGAGCCGTTGAGCACCGCCTGGGGCACGCGCTCGAGGATGCCGGCGGCCAGGGCGTCACGCAGCCTGGTCATCCGCTCGGCATGATCCTGCTGCTCGGTGACCGCGTGACGCACCGCAACGGCCATCGCCGCGGCTGATGCAGCATCGACCGTGCCCGAACGCACGTCTCGCTCCTGGCCGCCGCCGTGCAAGACGGGAACGACGCGGGCATCGCGATCGAGGACAAGGATCCCGACACCCACCGGCGCGCCGATCTTGTGACCGCTGAGGGCGAGCGAGGTAATGCCGCGCATGCCGGCATCGACGGGCACGTGGCCCAACGCCTGGACCGCGTCGGTGTGGAAGGGCACGCCCGCGTCGGCGCACGCTGCCGCGATCTCGGCAATCGGCTGAATGGTGCCCACCTCATTGTTGGCCCACATGACCGTGCACAGCGCGACATCGTCGGACAGTCGAGCCCGAATGTCATCGACGCTGACCCGACCGACCGCATCGACAGGGATCCAGTCGACCGGCCGCCCCTGCTCGGCGAGCCAGACGACAGGATCGAGGACCGCGTGGTGCTCGATCGCCGAGCACAGGATGCGGGGCCGCTGCGGAGCCGCCCAGGCGAGTCCCTTGATCGCGAGATTGTCAGCCTCGGTGCCGCCGGCCGTGAAGATGACGGCACTCGGGCGCACCCCCAGGTCGTCGGCGATGCTCTCGCGCGATTCCTCGACGATGCGCCGAGCCGCTCGACCCGATCCATGCAGCGACGAGGGGTTGCCCACCCGTGCGGACGTGCGAAGCCAGGCCTCGGCTGCCGAGTCGAGCATCGGCGTCGAGGCCGCGTGATCGACGTAGGTGCGATCTGGCGTCACAGCGCGATGGTATCCGGGGACTGCGTCACGCCTTGCGCTTGCCGATCTCCTCGGTCAATTGCGGGACCACCGTGAAGAGGTCGCCCACCACCCCGAAGTCAGCGAGCTCGAAGATCGGCGCCTCGGGATCCTTGTTGACGACCACGATGGTCTTGGAGGTCTGCATGCCGGCGCGGTGCTGGATGGCACCGCTGATGCCGTTGGCGATGTAGAGCTGCGGGGAGACGGTCTTGCCCGTCTGACCCACCTGGAACTGGTGGGGGTACCAGCCGGCATCCGTCGCCGCACGCGACGCACCGACGGCGGCACCGAGTGTGTCGGCCAGCGCCTCGACGACGCCGAAGCCGTCAGGACCGCCGACACCGCGGCCGCCCGAGACGACGATCGCCGCCTCGGCAAGGTCGGGCCGGCCACCGCGCTGGGCGACCGTGCGACCGGTGACGCGGGCGGACTTCGCGCCGTCGGACACCGTGGCGGCGATATCGGTGCGAGCACCAGCGGCCGGTGCAGCCTCGGGAGCCGTGGAGTTGGGGCGCACGGTGATGATCGGGGTGCCGCGGGTGACCTTGGACTTCACGACCGTCGACCCACCGAAGACGCTCTGCGTCGCCGTCAGGTCGGGGGCCACGCCCACCGCATCGGTGATGACGCCCGAGTCGGCCTTGATGGCCACGCGGCCGGCGATCTCCTTGCCATCGGCGGTGGAGGCGATGAGGACCGCAGTGGGGGCCTTCTCCGCAACGAGGCCCGCGAGCACCTCGGCCTTGGGCGCGATGAGGTAGTCGTCGAGATCAGCGGAGTCGGCGACGTAGACGTGAGCGGCGCCGTACTCGCCGAGGGTGGCCAGGGCGGCTGCGTCGGCACCGGTACCCAGCCAGACGGCCGACGGAGTGCCGAGCGAGCGTGCCAGCGTGAGCAATTCGAGGGTGACCTTCTTGACGGAGCCATCGGAGTGCTCGACGAGCACGAGGATCTCGGACATGTGGCGAATCTCCCTAGATGAACTTCTGCTGGCTGAGGAAATCGGCGATCTTGGTGCCCCCCTGGCCATCGTCGGCGACGACCGTGCCCGCAGCCTTCGGCGGCCGCGCGGCGAATTCGTTGACGGCCGACCACGCGGCGCCCAGGCCGACGCTGGCAGGCTCGAGCCCCAGATCGGCGACGGTGAGGGTCTCGACCGGCTTCTTCTTGGCCGCCATGATGCCCTTGAAGGACGGGTAGCGCGGCTCGTTGATCTTCTCGACGACGCTGACGACAACGGGCGCGGCCGCCTCGACGGTGTCGAAGCCGTATTCGGTCTGGCGCTCGATGCGCACGGTCGAACCGTCGACCTCGACCTTCTGCGCGAAAGTCAGCTGCGGAAGGCCCAGTCGCTCAGCCACCATCGCGGGAACGACGCTCATGCGCGCATCGGTGGACTCCGAGCCGAAGACGATCAGGTCGAATCCGCGACCATCGAGAGCCTTGGCGAGGGCCGCCGAGGTCGCGATGGCATCGGAGCCGTGCAGGGCGTCATCGACGATGTGGATGCCGGCATCGGCACCCATGCTGAGCGCCTTGCGCACCGTCTCGCCCGCGCGCTCGGGACCCATCGACACGACGACGACCTCGCCGCCCTGGGCTTCGATCAGGCGCAGGGCCTCCTCGACGGCGTACTCGTCGAGTTCGTTGAGCACGCCTTCGGCGGACTCACGGTCAAGGGTGGAGTCATCGGCCTTCAGCCGCTTCTCCGCCCAGGTATCGGGAACCTGCTTGACGCATACGGCGATCTTCACGCCTGACTCCTCGTGCCACGGGCCGGACCTCTCCGGCCCGGCTATGTTACTGGCGAGTCACTTAGGTCGCTCGACGGGGACGCCTGGGCCGGTCGACCCCCGCGCCGGCGTCCATGGGCGGTCTAGGCTCCCTGATCGTGCTCCCCTCCCAGCTGACGACCGCCGGGGCGCTGCCCCCCACGGGTGAGCGCACCGCCCCCGGCCTCCCTGACGAG
>CAINGG010000507.1 GCA_903848435.1 uncultured Actinomycetes bacterium
AGGTGCGATGAGCCCACGTCCGAGCGTGGAGGCCCAGCGCAGAGAAGAGGTCCTCGAGGCGACCTGCGAGATCATCGCCGAGGTGGGCTTCCGCAACGTCCGGGTCTCGGATGTCGCGAAGCGAGCGGGCATCAGCACCGGAGTCGTGCACTACTACTTCGGCACCAAGGAGCAGATGCTCGACGACGCATTTCGATTTGCCGTTCAGCAAGCGCGACAGCGCAGTCTCGAATCGATCACGGGCGTGTCCAGTGCGCGCGACCGGCTCTATGCCGTGCTCGACGTGCAATTGCCGACCGATGAGACTGACCGTGAGTGGCCGCTGTGGCTGCACCTCTGGGCCGAAGCCCTCATGCGTCCCCCCCTGCAGGAACTCAACCGTGCCTCCTACGAGAACTGGATCGCACTGATCGAGGGAATCATTGTCGAGGGCCAGGGGACCGGCGAGTTCCGCAAGGTCTCCGCCCACGACGTCACGCTGCAACTGCTGACGATGATCGATGGCTTGGTGATTCAGGCGACACTGGGCGCCAAGGACCTCGACGCCCGGCGTGTTCGTGAACTGGTCCACTCGTTCGTGAGCTCGGTTCTCGGTGCCGAGCCACCCGTGCAGCGCCGGAAGCGCTAGTCGATCAGCCCAGATGGAAGGTCTCGGTATTGCCGTCAACGGCGATGACCTGACCGCTCACCATGGCTGCTCCAGGTGAGGCAAGGAAGGCGACGACCGACGCCACCTCGTCCGGCTGGACGATCCGCGCGATGGACTGGGTCGAGACGTAATCGCGCAGGATGCCATCGGGATCCAGGCCGCGAGCTGCAGCCTCCGCGTGAACGACGCGCTCAATGCGCGGGCCGGCGACGGTGCCGGGACACACGACGTTGGCTCGGATTCCCCAGGGTCCGCCTTCAATAGCGAGGGACTTCATAAAGCCGATGAGCCCCCACTTGGCCACCGCGTAGGGCGTGCGCTGCCCGTAGCCGTACAGCCCTGCCGTCGAACCGATGGCGACGATGCTGCCGGTGCCCTGCGCCTTCATGATGGGCATGACACGGCGACAGGTGAGGAAGTGACTCTCCAGGCCCGCACTCAGGCACTGGCGCCAGGCCTCCAGAGACAGATCCTCGACCCAGCCAGCGGGGCCTGGCGTACCGACGTTGTTGACGAGCACGTCGATCCCGCCCCAGCGCGCATGTGAGTCGCTCACCCAGGCGTCGACGGAGTCCGGATTCGCGACATCGACGACCACCGCGTGGCGGTCGCCCCGGTCCCGTGCGGTCCCCACGGCCGTGGCGTCGACATCGGCCACGCTTACCCTGGCGCCCTGACGGACGAAGGCGTCGGCGATGCATCTTCCGATGCCCGAAGCCCCGCCCGTCACGAGCACCCGCTGATCTGTCATCCCGTGACCCCCTCCAGCGTGTTGCGCATCCGGTCTTCTAAGGCTCGAGTTCTGAATGCTCGAGCATCCGGCGCTCGGCATCCGTCCAGGGGCGGGAGGTCCGCGTCTCTCGATCGCGCACTACCGCGACCGTCAGCGCCTCGGCTGCCACCGTGCCGTCCGGGATCACGATGCGCTCGCGAGTGCGGATGCTCGACGTGCCGACGGACTCCAGCGCGCACGTGACGTCGACAGACTCGGTGCCGACCGGGATCTCCGCCCGGTAGTCGATCTCAACGCGCACGATCACCATGTCGAGAAAGACATCACCCAGCGACTCCCGCATGAAGGTGTCGCGGCATTCCTCCAGGTAGGTGAGGAATGTTGCGTTATTGACATGGCCGAGTGCATCGATGTCGGCCCAGCGCACCGCAATGGCCATCCGAACCTCGCTTGACATGCCCAGAGGCTAGCGGCCCGGGGTGTTCATCCCGGTGTGGTAGGTGTGGAGATATGTCGCAGAGCCGCCAGATGTTCCCCGATGCACTTCGAGGAATAGCCCTGCTGGGCATCATCCTGGTCAACGTCCCCTTCCTGGCGATCAGCGCGGAGAGCTATGACGCGGCCTCGGTCGCGACCGTCTGGGACCGCACCGTTGCCTTCCTC
>CAINGG010000508.1 GCA_903848435.1 uncultured Actinomycetes bacterium
CCTGGAGGAAATCGGTGAGCGCGGCGACTTCGTCCCCGCGGTCCACTCCGTGGGCTATCCGCTGATCGACGCGCAGGGCAACGCCCGACCGGACGTTGCCTGGCCCTGCAACGACACGAAGTACATCACCCACTTCCCGGAGACCCGGGAAATCTGGTCGTTCGGTTCGGGCTACGGCGGCAATGCCCTGCTCGGCAAGAAGTGCTTCGCCCTGCGGATTGCCTCGGCCATGGCCCGCGACGAGGGCTGGATGGCCGAGCACATGCTCGTGCTGAAGCTCACCTCGCCGTCTGGTGACACCCGCTACATCACGGCGGCATTCCCCTCCGCCTGCGGCAAGACCAACCTCGCGATGCTCGAGCCGGCCGTGCCTGGCTGGCAGGTCGAGACGGTCGGCGACGACATCGCGTGGATGCGCTTCGGCAAGGACGGTCGTCTCTATGCAATCAATCCCGAGGCCGGGTTCTTCGGAGTCGCGCCGGGCACCGGCATGCAGACCAATGCCAACGCCGTGCGCAGCCTCTACGCCAACTGCCTCTTCACCAACGTGGCCCTGACTGACGACGGGGACGTCTGGTGGGAAGGGCTGACAGAGGAGCCCCCGGCGCACCTCATCGACTGGACGGGCGAGGACTGGACTCCCGACTCCGGACGCCCGTCGTCCCACCCCAATGCGCGCTTCACGGCCCCGGCCTCGCAGTGCCCCTCGATCGCGCCCAACTGGGAGGACCCCCAGGGCGTGCCGATCGATGCCATCCTCTTTGGCGGCCGACGCGCCTCCAATGTGCCCCTCGTGACCGGGTCCTTCGACTGGGAGCACGGGGTCTTCATGGGCTCGACGGTGTCATCCGAGCAGACGGCGGCCGCCGAGGGCAGCGTGGGCGAGTTGCGCCGGGATCCCTTCGCGATGCTCCCCTTCTGCGGCTACAACATGGCCGACTACTGGACGCACTGGCTGAGGATCGGCGAATTCACGTCGCCAGAGAAGCTGCCGAAGATCTACCAGGTCAACTGGTTCCGCAAGGACAAGGATGGCCGCTACATCTGGCCCGGCTTCGGTGACAACTCCCGTGTGCTCGAATGGATCGTCCGACGAGTCGAGGGCAACGCGGAAGCGAGTGACACGGCGGTCGGTCGGGTGCCTGCCGATGGCGAGCTTGATCTCAGCGGCCTCGACATCACGGACGCGCAGTTGGCTGAGTTGTTTGCCGTCAACCCAGAGTCATGGCTTGCGGAGGCCGACCTCACTGAGGACTACTACGCGAAGTTCGGCGATCGTGTGCCGGCGGCGCTGCGCGAGCAGCTCTCCGCCCTGCGCACCCGCCTCCAGGCGTAGTCCGCCCCCGTGCCCTAGGTCAGGGTCGCGACCAGGACGGCCTTGATGGTGTGCATCCGGTTTTCGGCCTGGTCGAAGACGATGCTCGCCGGCGACTCGAAGACCTCATTGCTGACTTCGACGCCGCCGCACAGGCCGAACTCCTCCGCCACGGTGCGGCCGACCACCGTCGACTCATCGTGGAAGGCCGGCAGGCAGTGCATGAACTTCGCGTCGGATCGCCCGGTGAG
>CAINGG010000509.1 GCA_903848435.1 uncultured Actinomycetes bacterium
AGGGCCACAACTACGAGGACGCCATCATCCTCAGCCAGCGCCTGGTGATGGACGACGTGTTGTCGTCGATCCACATCGAGGAGCACGAGGTCGACGCCCGCGACACCAAGCTGGGCGAAGAAGAGATCACGCGCGACATCCCCAACGTGGGGGAGGAAGTGCTGGCCGATCTCGACGAGCGCGGAATCATCCGCGTAGGCGCCGAGGTGCGTCTCGAGGATCTGGCCGACGTTCATGCGGCCGGGCACGCCGAGCGGGTTGAGCACCACGTCGACGGGCGTGCCGTCCTCGAGGAAGGGCATGTCTTCGACGGGCAGGATCTTGGCGATGACGCCCTTGTTGCCGTGACGGCCGGCGAGCTTGTCGCCCTCGGTGATCTTGCGCTTCTGCGCGATGTAGACGCGCACGATGCGGTTGACGCCCGGGGGCAGCTCGTCGCCCTCGTCGCGGTCGAAGACGCGAACGCCGATGACCTTGCCGGACTCGCCGTGGGGCACCTTGAGCGAGGTGTCGCGCACCTCGCGTGCCTTCTCGCCGAAGATCGCGCGCAGCAGGCGCTCCTCGGGCGTGAGCTCGGTCTCGCCCTTGGGGGTCACCTTGCCGACGAGGATGTCGCCGGGCACGACGTCGGCGCCGATGCGGATGATGCCGCGATCGTCGAGATCGGCCAGCACCTCCTCGGAGACGTTGGGGATGTCACGGGTGATCTCCTCGGGACCCAGCTTGGTGTCGCGTGCGTCGATCTCGTGCTCGTCGATGTGGATCGAGCTGAGCACGTCGTCCTGCACCAGGCGCTGGCTGAGGATGATGGCGTCCTCGTAGTTGTGGCCCTCCCACGGCATGAACGCCACGAGGAGGTTCTTGCCGAGCGCCATCTCGCCCAGGTCGGTCGAGGGACCGTCGGCCAGCACCTGGCCGGCGACGACGTGGTCGCCCTCGCTGACCACCGGGCGCTGGTTGTAGCTGGTGCCCTGGTTGGACCGATGGAACTTCATGACGCGGTAGGTGCTGTGCGTGCCGTCGTCGTTGGAGACCGTGATGTGGTCGGCCGACACCTCGGTGACCGCACCGGCCTTGGCGGCAGTGACGATGTCGCCGGCGTCGTACGCCGCACGGAACTCCATGCCGGTGCCGACCAGCGGCGCCTCGGCGCGCAGGAGGGGCACGGCCTGGCGCTGCATGTTGGAGCCCATGAGCGCGCGGTTGGCGTCGTCATGCTCGAGGAACGGGATCATGGCCGTCGCGACGGACCACAGCTGGCGCGGCGAGACGTCCATGTAGTCGACGTCGGAGCCGGTGACGTAGTCGACCTCGCCACCCTTGCGGCGGACGAGCACGCGATCTTCGGCGAACTTGCCGTCTGCCGCCAGGACCGCATTGGCCTGCGCGATGACGTGGAGATCCTCCTCGTCAGCGGTGAGGTAGTCGACCTGGTCGGTGACCCGGCCGGCGACCACCTTGCGGTAGGGCGTCTCGACGAAGCCGAAGGCGTTGACGCGGCCGTAGGTCGCCAGCGAGCCGATGAGGCCGATGTTGGGGCCTTCGGGGGTCTCGATGGGGCACATGCGGCCGTAGTGCGACGGGTGGACGTCGCGGACCTCGAAGCCGGCCCGCTCGCGCGAGAGGCCACCCGGGCCGAGCGCCGACAGGCGGCGCTTGTGGGTGAGGCCCGCGAGGGGGTTGGTCTGGTCCATGAACTGCGAGAGCTGCGACGTGCCGAAGAACTCCTTGATCGACGCCACGACGGGGCGGATGTTGATCAGGGTCTGCGGCGTGATCGCCTCGACGTCCTGCGTCGTCATGCGCTCGCGCACGACTCGCTCCATGCGCGACAGGCCGGTGCGGATCTGGTTTTGGATCAACTCGCCGACGGTGCGAAGGCGACGGTTGCCGAAGTGGTCGATGTCGTCGGTCTCGACCTGCTTGACGCCCTCGGGGGACTCGAACGACGTCTCGCCCGCGTGCAGGCGGCACAGGTAGGAGATCGTGGCCTCGATGTCCTCGATCTGCAGGGTGCTCTGCTCGAGCTCGGTGGACAGCCCCAGCTTCTTGTTGACCTTGTAGCGGCCGACCTTGGCCAGGTCGTAGCGCTTGGGGTTGAAGTAGAAGTTGTCGAGCA
>CAINGG010000510.1 GCA_903848435.1 uncultured Actinomycetes bacterium
GTCCTCGCCCTGGGAATGCTGGCGGTGGGTGGCGCCCTGCTCTTCGTCGCGAGCATGCAGGAGGGGGCGACCGACGCGTTCCTGCGCGCCTGGATGGCAGCGGCCGCGGCATTCGTCGCCTTCCTGCTCCTGAGCCTCTTCGCACGCGCTGGCCTGGGGATGGGCGATGTGAAGCTGGCGCCGACACTGGGTCTCTACCTCGGCTACTACAGCTGGGCTGATCTCGTCCTGGGCCTGTTCGCCGGGTTCGTCCTGGGCGCCGCGACAGGGCTCGTGATCGTGGCCATCGTGATGGTGCGCCGCGGACGGGCCCGCGACGCCCTGCGCAGGTCGATTCCCTTTGGGCCGTTCCTGTGCCTGGGGGCTCTGCTGCCGATCGTTCTCGCCTAGCCGCTCATCGCGTGCGACGAGGCAGGTCCCGTCATCTGAGAGGATGTCCTGCCGAGTCGAGGAGGAACGATGCTGAGGTGGCTGACCGCGGGGGAGTCCCACGGGCAGGCCCTGGTGGCCATCCTCGAGGGCTTGCCCGCGCGCGTGCCCATCACCTCCGCCCTCGTCTCCGAAGACCTGCGCCGCCGCCGCCTCGGCGCTGGCCGGGGAGCACGCATGGCCTTCGAGCAGGACCAGGTGCGTCTCCTGGGCGGCGTCCGCCACGGCCTGTCGATGGGTGGTCCCATCGCGATCGAGGTGGGCAACTCCGAGTGGCCGAAGTGGGAGACGGTGATGTCCGCCGACCCCGTCGATGCCGACGAACTCGCAGGACTGGCGCGCAACGCACCGCTCACCCGGCCCCGGCCGGGTCACGCTGACCTCGTCGGCATGCAGAAGTACGGATTCGACGATGCGCGTCCGGTCCTGGAGCGCGCGAGTGCGCGCGAGACCGCTGCCCGTGTCGCGCTCGGTGCTGTCGCACGGTCGTTCCTTAGCGCCGTGGGCTCGATAGAGGTCGTGAGCCACGTCGTGCGCATCGGCGCTGCCTACGACGACACCGGGCGGGTGCCCATGGCAGCGGATGGCCCGCGCATCGACGACGACCCGGTGCGTGCGCTCGACGCCGACGTGTCCGCACGCATGCAGGACGAGATCGCCGCGGCCCACAAGGACGGCGACACCCTCGGCGGCGTGGTGGAAGTCGTCGTTCACGGACTTCCTCCCGGGCTCGGCAGCTATGTGCACTGGGATCGACGACTCGACGCTCGGCTCGCGGCCGGACTCATGGGCATCCAGGCCATCAAGGGCGTGGAGGTCGGTGACGGCTTCGGACTCGCGGCCGTGCGCGGATCGGCGGCCCAGGACGAGATCGTGGCATCGGATGGGGGACTGCAGCGCACGAGCGGCCACTCCGGAGGCACCGAGGGCGGCATGTCGACCGGAGAGGTCCTGCGCGTACGTGCGGCCATGAAGCCCATCTCGACCATCCCGCGCGCACTGCAGACCGTCGACGTCGCGACCGGGGAGTCAGCCAAGGCGATCAATCAGCGTTCGGATGTCTGCGCGGTGCCAGCGGCAGGCGTCGTCGCCGAGGCCATGGTCATGCTGGTCCTCGCCGAGGCGATCATCGAGAAGTTCGGCGGGGATTCTGTCGAGGAGACCCGTCGCAACCTCCGCGGCTACCTGGACAACCTGGCGTTCCGATGAGCACGCGTCCCGTGATCGTGCTGGTGGGCGCTCCCGGTGCCGGCAAGACCACCGTTGGGCGGCGGGTAGCCCGGGAGCTCGGAGTCGATTTTGCCGACAGCGACGAGCTCATCGAAATGCGGGCAGGCAAGTCGGTCGCGGAGATCTTCATCGACGATGGCGAGCAGGCCTTTCGGGCGATGGAGCGCGAGGAGATCTCCCGCGCGCTCGCCCGATCGAGTGGCGTGCTGGCACTCGGCGGCGGTGCAGTGCTCGACGCCGCCACGCGTGCTGCGCTGCGTGAGCACATGGTCGTGTGGCTGCGCGTGGGCATCTCCAGCGCCACCGAGCGCGTGGGCATGAATGCCTCGCGCCCGCTTCTCCTGGGCAACGTCCGTGGCACGCTCATTCGCCTGCTCGATGAGCGGACTCCGCTCTACGAGGAGGTCGCGACGAATGTCGTCGACACGGATGGAGTCGATGCGGCCCACGTGGCACGCGACGTCGTGGCCCTCGTCCAGGGCTCTCGGACGGCGACCCCATGACCGACGTGACCCGCATCCCCGTGCGCGCCGAGCAGCCCTACGACGTACTCGTGGGATCGGGGCTCCTCGGCGAACTCCCGGCCCTGGTGGGCGAACGTGCGCGCCGGGTGGCCGTCATTGCGCCCGCCGCGCTCGCGGCGACGGCCGACGCCATCCGTGAGGACCTGGCGGCCGATGGCCGGGAAGCGATCTGTCTCGAGGTCCCTGATGGTGAGGCGGCCAAGACCGGTGAGGTGGCTGCCTTCTGCTGGGGAATTCTGGGACAGTCCGGTTTCACGCGCACCGACGCCATCGTCGGCGTCGGCGGGGGATCGACGACGGACCTCGCCGGTTTCGTGGCGGCCACGTGGTTGCGGGGCGTGCCCTTCGTGACGATCCCCACCACCGTGCTCGGCATGGTCGACGCCGCGGTCGGCGGCAAGACCGGCATCAACATCGACGCCGGCAAGAACCTCGTGGGTGCCTTCCACGAGCCGGCCGGTGTGCTGTGCGACCTCAACGCCCTCGAGACGCTGTCCCGACACGACCTGGTCGCCGGTCTCGCCGAGGCGGTCAAGTGCGGACTGGTGCGCGACCAGGCGATCCTCGACATCGTGCTGGCCGATCCCGTGAGCGCGACTCAATGGGATTCGCCTGCGTTGCGCGAGGTCATCGAGCGTGCCATCACGGTCAAGGCTGACGTGGTGTCCGCGGATCTGCGCGAGAAGGTCGGCACCGGCGTCCTGGGCCGCGAGGTGCTGAATTACGGCCACACGTTCGGTCACGCCATCGAGCAGGTGGAGCGCTACCGCTGGCGTCATGGCGCGGCCATCAGCGTCGGCATGGTCTACGTCGCGGAGTTGGCGCGCCTTGCCGGTCTGCTGGACGACGAGGGAGTGGCCCTCCATCGAGAGGTGCTCGGCACGCTCGGCCTCCCCACCGCGTACCCCGCGGGCCACTGGGACGACTTGCTCGCGGCCATGCGACGCGACAAGAAGACCCGCGGTGACATCCTGCGATTCGTGGCCCTTCGCTCCATCGGCCAGCCCGAACTGCTCGAAGGTCCCGATCCGGCCATTCTGGCGGCGGCATATGCGGAGGTGTCGACATGACGCGTGTCTTGGTCATCAACGGCCCCAACCTGGGCCGCCTCGGAGTGCGTGAGCCGGAGATCTACGGATCGACGACTCACGACGAGCTCGCCGACCTGTGTCGGGCGACCGGGATGCGCCTCGGCCTGGATGTCGAGGTGCGCCAATCTGATTCCGAGGCCGAACTCGTCGCGTGGCTGCACGAGGCGGCCGACGCGGCTACCTCGGTCGTACTCAATGCCGGTGCGTTCACTCACTACAGCTATGCCCTGCGAGACGCCCTCGCGCAGGTGAAGGCTCCTACCGTCGAGGTGCACCTGTCCAATCCGGCCGCTCGCGAGGAGTTTCGCCACACATCCGTCATCGCCGGAGTGGTCACCGGGTCGATCAGCGGCTTCGGAATCGATTCCTACGTGCTGGCGTTGCACGCGGTCGCAGCGCGGCTGGCACCGTGAGCGACCGCCACGCCCAACGCCGCTCACGTGCGTGGGCGGCTCTCCTCGACTCGCAGCCTGAGGCCGACGCGTTCGTCGTGACGGCGCTACCCAATGTGCGATACCTCACCGGATTCACCGGAAGCAATGGCGTACTGCTGCTCGGCGCCGACTTCGCCACGCTGGGCACCGACGGTCGCTACGTAATCCAGGCCGGCGCCGAATGCCCGGACCTGCCACTGATCGTCGACCGGGTGACACTCACGACCGTGGTGTCCGACTGGTCCCGTACGCGGGGCGGAGTCCTGGCGCTGGAAGCCGACCATGTGAGCCTTGCAGCGATGCGCGAGATGCGCGACGCGGTGGCCGACGCGAAGCCCGTCGAGTTCCGCGAGACTCGGGGCGTTGTCGAAGGCTGCCGCGTCATCAAGGACGACGGTGAAGTCGAGCTCCTGACGCGCGCCTGCCGGGTGTCCGACGAGGCCCTGGCCTTGGTCGTCGCGAGCGTGCGCGTGGGCGACACCGAGCGGCAGATCGCGCGTCGGCTGGAGGCGCAGATGTATGACTGCGGCGCCGACGCCATCTCCTTCGAGACCATCGTGGGCGGTGGGCCTCACTCGGCCATTCCGCACCACACGCCGACCGACCGCCCGCTCGAGCGCGGAGATTTCCTCCTCATCGATTTCGGAGCCGAGGTCGGGGGCTACCACGCCGATGAGACCCGCACTTTTGTCATGGGTTCGCCGCAACCGTGGCAGATAGAGACCCATGCCCTGGTCCTGGCCGCGCAGACTGCAGGCATCTCGAGCGCTCGTGCTGGTGCTGACCTCGTCGACGTCGATTTCGCCGCACGCTCGGTGATCGTGGATGCCGGCCACGGCGACCTCTTTGCCCACGGACTCGGTCACGGTGTCGGGCTCCAGATCCACGAGGCGCCGTTCTTCAGCGCGCGCTCCGTCGGTATGCTCCACCGCGGTTCGCCGGTCACGGTCGAGCCCGGCGTGTACTTCCCCGATCGCGGGGGAGTGCGCATTGAGGACACGGTCCTCGTGACGGACGGCCTTCCACAGCCCCTCACGACGACTGAGCGCGGCCTGACGGCCCTGGGATAGCGGAGGACTGGCGTGGCAACGACCAATGACCTGAAGAACGGCCTGGTGCTCAACCTCGACGGCCAGTTGTGGGCTGTCGTGGAGTTCCAGCACGTCAAGCCGGGCAAGGGCGGGGCATTCGTCCGGACGAAGCTCAAGAACGTCCTGTCGGGCAAGGTGGTCGACAAGACCTTCAACGCCGGTGTCAAGGTGGAGACCGCCAACGTCGACAAGCGCGACATGCAGTACCTCTACCGCGACGGTGACGACTGGGTATTCATGGACACCTCGTCGTACGACCAGATTCACATCCCCGACGTCGTCGTCGGTGACAACTCCCGGTGGCTGCTCGAAAACCAGGAAGCCGTTGTCGCCGTGCACGAGGGCAATCCGCTCTACATCGAATTGCCGGCCGCGGTCGAACTCACCATCACCTACACCGAGCCCGGGCTCCAGGGCGATCGGGCCACGGGTGGTACCAAGCCCGCAACGCTCGAGACGGGTGCGGAGATCCAGGTTCCCCTCTTCATCGAGTCCGACACCAAGGTCAAGGTCGATACGCGCGATGGGTCCTACCTCGGTCGCGTGAACTGACCGTGGGCGCCCGCCACAAGGCGCGCAAGCGCGCCCTGGACGTGCTCTTCGAGGCGGACCTTCGTGGCACCGACCCCATCGAGGTTGTCGCGCAGGCTCGCCAGCGTCGGACCGACGCCGGCGAGCCCGACCTCCCTGACTACGCCGTGGTGCTCGTGGAGGGCGTGACCGAGCACCGTGAGCGCATCGACGAGATCCTCGCGACCTACTCCCTGGGCTGGACCCTGGAGCGCATGCCCGCCGTGGACCGCAATCTCCTGCGCATCGGGGCCTTCGAGATCCTGTGGGGCGACGTGCCCCCTGCGGTGGCCATTGACGAGGCCGTAGAGCTCACGCGCGAGCTCTCGACCGACGACTCGCCGGCCTTTGTCAACGGCGTGCTCGGCCGAATCCTGTCCGAACGCGCGACACTGGAGTTCGATCGGTGAGACTCGACGGGACTGCTCTGTCGGGCAGGTCAGGCGCAGGGGAGGTCAGGGCATGAGCAGGCGGTGGGCCATCGTCGCGGCCGGCGCCGTGGGCATCGCCGTGGGGGCCGCCCTCGTCGCCCCGGCTATCGCGCTGACTCGAGAGCCCAAGCCTGTCGTGCAGCCCATCTACTCGTGCGTGACGACGGCCGACGGCGCCATTCGCATCGTCAATGCCGACGACACATGTACGGCGTTCGAGACGCGCCTGGTCTGGAATCAGCGCGGCATCCCCGGCAAGCAGGGCAAGCCCGGCCCGCGCGGACCGCGGGGTGCCGCGGGACCGCAGGGCCCGCAGGGCTATCAGGGTCCGGCGGGGGCGACGGGGGCCACCGGACCGATGGGGCCCCAGGGATTGCCCGGAGAGGTCGGCCAGGTCGGACCGGTGGGTCCGCGAGGACCGAGCGACGGTTACGTCGCCGTCGCTGACGACACCGTCGGCGACCTCGCGCAGTCGGTGGTCACGCTCACGCTGCCGGTGGGTGCCTACGTGCTGGATTTCGCCGGCTTCCTGGAATTGGAAGAAAGCGGCGGGATGTTCGACTCCGCGTTCTGCGGGATCGATGCGCCCGGGTCGTCCCAGGTTCCGCTGCCCCTCGACCGGGCCGTGCCCCTGGACTTGAGCGGGACCATCGAGGTCGCCACCGAGGGCCAGCAGGTGTCGGTGCGGTGTGCCAAGGCCGAGCCGGGGTCCTTCCGCGTGGAAGGCACCTTCACCGCCGTACACGTCGAGACTGTGCATCCGCAGTAGTCCGATTGGGTGCCCCGGGTGGGATTCGAACCCACACTGGACGGTGTTTGAGACCGCTTCCTCTACCGGTTGGGATACCGGGGCCAGGTCCCCA
>CAINGG010000511.1 GCA_903848435.1 uncultured Actinomycetes bacterium
CGAGACCGGTGTGTGGGACGTCCTGAAGTTCGTCGCGGTCGATGACTGCGGCGTTCGCATCAACCCGATGATCGTCGAAGGACAGGTCATGGGCGGCCTCACCGAGGCCTACGCGATGGCGAACATGCAGTACATCACCTTCGACGAAGAGGGCAACTGCATCGGGTCCAACTTCATGGACTACCTGCTCCCGACATCGTGGGAGACACCCGGCTTCGAACTCCACGAAGTCGTCACGCCGTGCCCGCACCACCCCATCGGCGCCAAGGGCGTGGGGGAGTGCGCGACGGTCGGAGGCCCCGCCGCCTTCGTCAACGCCGTCATGAACGCCATCGAGCACACCGGCGTCCGCAACGTCGACATGCCCCTGATGCCCAACCGGGTCTACGAGGCACTGCAGACGGGCAAGGACGTCTCGGGTGCACCTCCGGTGAAGGGGGACTGATCCATGAAGATCACGCAGTCATTCGAAGTCGACCAGCCGGTCGACAAGGTGTGGGCGTTCTTCGACGATGTCCCGCTAGTGGCAGCCTGCGTCCCTGGCGCAGACCTGACCGACAAGGTGGGCGACGACCACTACCAGGGCGACGTCGTCATCTCGGCGGGTCCGGTCAAGCTCGAGTTCTCCGGCGAGCTGAAGATCAAGAGTCGCGACGAGGCCAAGAAGACCTTGGTGCTTGATGGCGTCGGTGCCGACAAGAAGGGTCGCGGCAACGCGTCGACGACCCTCGACGTGAGTCTGCAGCCGATGGGTGGAGCGGCCACCAAGGTCAATATCGCCATGGACCTGCAGATCTCCGGTGCCGCGGCCCAATACGGTCGTGGCCTGGTGCAGGACGTCACCGGCGTTCTCATCGACCAGACGGCCGGATCGATGAAGATCCGCATGCAGGCGCTCGCTCTCGGCCAGGACCCATACGCGGTCGCCGGGCCTCAGTCGGCAAGCGGCATCGCGATCGGATTCACGGCCTTCATGCGCGCCGTCAAGCGCGTCTTCGGCCGCTTCTTCCTTCCCTACCAGCCGGCTCCGAGCCGGTAGAGCGGAGGCATGCCATGAGCCTGTGGATGATCGGAAATCTCATCCTGCTGATCGTGATCGTTCCGGTCCTCGTCGCGCTTCTTAACCGCCTCCTGGCGGCCACCGAGCGGATTCGCGGCGCGACGGACGACACTCTCGCTGGTGGAGTGGCGCTGATCGGGGAGCTGCACAACACCCCTGAGCTGCTCGCCACGACCGACGAGGTCATCAAGGAAGTCGCCAATGGTGCGGTCCGCTACGCGGGCCCCGTCTCGAAGCTCTTGGGCTAGGAGGGCACGATGCCAGTAGAAGCGATCGTCACGCTGATCCTTGGCGCGCTCATTATCGCGGCCGCGGCACTCGGCCTCTTGCGCGTCATCTTCCATCTGGCGGCGACGTCGAAGTCGCTCGCCGCGCTCGACGGAGGGGTCAAGGTGATCGTGGCCCAGACCTCCACCGTCCCGCCCGTCGTCACGTCCGTCAACGCCAGCCTCGCCCCCGTGCGTGGCTTCGCGGAATCGATCTAGGAGGACCCGTGGACTTCACCGGACACGAGGGCTGGCTGATCGGCTACATCATCGGCCTCGTCGTCGTCCTGGCCGTCGTGGCCCTTGTCGTGCCGATCCTGATCCTCGCGGCACGCATCGGCAACCAGGCCGGCAGCATCCTTAGCGGGCTGCAGCAGGCCGAGGTCAACACGGCGGGCCTCAAGGGCCTCAACGAGACCATCGCATCCGCGCTCGCCATCATCGATGGCCTCAAGCGCGGCCGTAACCGGCTGGGAGGCTGACATGGACCCTCAGGTCGAACAACTGTGGCAGACGGCCAACGTCCTCGGCATTGTCGTCGTGGTCGCCGTAGCCGCGCTGCTGACCATCCTGGTCATCCTCGTGGCGCGCATCCGGCGCCGCGTCGCCGCCATCAAGGCGACGCTCATCGCAGCCCAGGCCAACACCGCGGACACCGCGCTCATCACCACGACCGCGGGCGGCGTCGAGCTGGTCCTGCAGGAAGGCCTGGAGCATCACCTGTTCCTCGGCCGCGTCCTCGACAAGGTGCGGTCATGAGCGCCAGCGCACTGGCCTGGTGGTCAGTCGCCGACATCGTGGCACTTATCGCCGGACTGGCGATCTACCTCTACATCGTGGGGTCGCAGCTCAAGGCGGTCGCGACGGACCTCGAGGAATGTGCCGATCTCGTCTGGCAGATCAAGAAGGATGCCGAAGCCATCGAGCCAGGCCTGACGTCCATCAACACCACCGGCCGAGTCGTCGCGGGAGCGCTGCCGCTCCTTTACGGCATGGGCGAGGGCATCGTGGTGGGTGCGACCTACCAGCATGACGAGCACGTGGCCGACGGAGTGGCCCGTCCGGCCATGGGCACGCGTCGTACGCGCCTCATGGAGGGCGTGGGCGTCCAGGACTGAGCGACACGCAATAGCGGCGGGCCGGGATTCCTACTGGGGGTCCCGGCCCGTTGTCAATGGATCGGTGACGGGCGTGGCGTATTCGCCGATCCACTCGTCCTTCCAGGCCTGGTCGAATTTCTCCAGATTGCAGCTCGGGTCGTAGATCGCGATGAGTTCGCGGGCAATCTGCTCTCGGTGCGCACGTGTCCCTCCCGGCACCTCGAGCCAGCACACGTGGAGGTTGAACTTGCCATCTGCGCGCTTGACCCAGGCTGAGGCCCGCGAATGGCGGAAGGGGAACCCCTCGGTGGTGAGGTCGTCGGCGTGCCCGACGTAGATGACGGCGAACTCCTGGGGTCGCTGCGGATTGGCCTTGGCCAAGACCGCGTAGACGGCCGGCACCGCCGGTGCCGTCCATCCGGCGAGCGATCGAGGTCCTTCGAACGAGTATCCGGCGAGGCTGCCGAGGCGGATCACCTCAGGCGTCCAGGTCGCCGTAGTCGTCGTCCTCGCCGATGGTCTCGGCACGGGTGACGGGCCAGGCAGGCAGCGACGTCGTGGCGACGGCACGGTTGAACTCGGCGAGGGCGATGTCGACGGCCTCGTCGGAGTTGTCGGCCTCGACGATGATCTGCGCGCCGTAGGTCATCGTGCCGAAGCCTGACGCGATCCCGCCGAGCCCGGCGACCGCATCGGCGAGCTCGACGACTTCCTCGAGGGTGACCTCGCGATCGCCTTCGGCCTGGAGGGACACACTGAACCTCATGGCTAACCCACCTTCGACAATCGTGCGGCCAGGCGCTCGAGGCTAGCGAGGTTGTGGCCGGAGTGCACCTCGTCGATGTAGGGATCGGCGACGATCATGCCCAAGGATGCGGGGACGTAGTCGATCGCATCGCCCTTGTGCGGATTGACCCAGATGACGCGGTGCGCCAGGCGCCCGAGCGTCTCCATGGACTCCTCGAGTGCCTGCGGGTCACCGCGGTCGAGCCCGTCGGAACAGATGACGACGATGGCGCCACGGCCTAGCCGGGATCGCCGGGCCTCGCGGGTGAACTGGCGCAGGCTGTCGCCGATACGTGTGCCACCGTCCCAGTCGAGGACCGCCTCGCCAGCCAGTCGCATCGCGTCGTCCGGGTCGCGGCGATCCAGGGCCTTGGTGATGCGGCTCAGTCGGGTGCCGAAGCAGAAGACGTCGACCTTGGCGTTGGCCCGACGCGCTGAGTACGCGAACTGCAGGAGGTTGCGCGAGTAGTCGGCCATGGAGCCGGACACGTCGAGGATGAGCACGAGGGGCCGCAGGCGATGGCGACGCTTCTTGAAGGCCAGGTCCTTGGGCTCGCCGAGAGTGCGCATCGTGTCGCGGGCCATGCGTCGCATATCGAGGGTCGCGCTACGGCGGGCGCGGGTCGTGCGGTGGGTGCGTTTGCGCGGTGGCGTGACGCGCATTTGCGACATGAGGCGGCGCAATTGGCGCAGCTCCTCGTCGGAGCAGTCAGAGAAGGCCTTGTGCCGGTAGACCTCCGAGGTGCTCGCCAGGTAGCCCAGCTTGGCCTCCTCGGGGCTGATCTCGCCCGGCAGGCCCTCCTCGGTGTTGGGGATCTCCAACGTCGCACCCGCCGTGGCGGACGACCGCATCGTGCGCTTGCGCTCGTCGTCGGTGGCCGGGTCGATCTCGAGGAAGAATCGCCGGAAGACGACGTTGTAGATGGGCACGTGGTCGCGACGGCGCACGAGGGTGGTGCGCCCTGACCAGTAGACATCCATGATGTCGGTGACGTCGAGAGCGGCTGCGCCGGCGCAGAAGGTCAGGATGTCGTCGGTGCCGACCGGAAGACCGACAGAGCGCAGGGCGTGGCCGAAGTCGACGAGGAGCGCGTCGAAGCCTTCGGGCAGCGACATCGTGTCAGGCGACGACATCCTGAATGCTCTTCGACGCGTACTCGAGGTCATCACGGTCCTTAACGACGGCGCCGAGGGTGTCGATGGCGGCATCGTCGGTCAGGGCGTCGACCCCCAGTGCATCGAGGCTCTGCGCCCAGTCGATGGTCTCGGCCACCCCCGGGGGCTTCTCGAGGTCCATCTCGCGGAGGCGATTGACGGCCGCCACCACCTGCGTGGCGAGGGCCGCGCCCACCTCGGGCAGGCGAGTGCGGACGATCTCGACCTCCCGCTCGGCCGGCGGGAAGCCGATCCAGGTGTAGAGGCAGCGGCGCTTGAGGGCGTCGTGGAGCTCGCGCGTGCGATTGGAGGTGAGGATGACGATCGGCCGCGTCTCGGCGCGGATCGTGCCGACCTCGGGGATGGTGACCTGGAAGTCGCCGAGGAGTTCGAGCAGGAAGGCCTCGAACTCGTCGTCGGCCCGGTCGATCTCGTCGATGAGGAGGACGCAGCGGTCACCCGCGCGGACGGCTTGGAGCAGCGGGCGCTCGAGGAGGAAGCGCGTGCCGAAGAGGTCATCGTCCGACGTCGCGGCGTCGGCCTGGCTGAGAGAGCGAATGTGCAGCATCTGCCGCGCGTAGTCCCACTCGTAGAGGGCGTGATGGACGTCGATGCCCTCGTAGCACTGCAGGCGGATGAGATCGCGTCCGAGCATGGCGGCCAGGGTGCGTGCGAGCTCGGTCTTGCCGACGCCCACTTCGCCCTCCAGCAGGAGGGGCTTGCCGAGCTTCAAGGACAGCAGGACCGACGTGGCCAGGCCTCGATCGGCAATGTAGTCGTGCTCTCGTAGGACAGCGGTGAGCTCGGGGACGCTGAGGTCAGCGGGGAAGGTGGGCATCGAGGTCAGTCGGGATCGCCGAAGACGAGGTCGGCAACCGTGCCAGAGCCAAGTTTGCCTTCGCGCGCCAGGGTATTGCGCCACGCGGTCGCCAGGTCGCCGCCTTCTTCGGCGAAGCCGTCGAAGGTGATGTCCTTCATGTTGCGGCAGGCCTTGGTGGGGCTGCACTCGGCATCGAGGTCAGCGAAGGACTCCGGTGACTGCCGCCAGACGTCGCGAAGCACCTGACCCGCCTCGTCGCTCTGGGATGCCATGCCACCTCCTTGACGCTGTGAGGTTACCAGCGCCGTGAGGCACGCGCAGATCGGTGCGGGCGCCCTCAGGCCCGCCAGCGAGGCCGTTCGGAGGGGCCCGGCCGCTCCAGCACGCCGGCGGCGATCCCCCCGTAGAAGGCCGCCCCGAGAGCGGCGGGCTCGCGAACCCCCGACGTCTCGTAAGGACCCACCTGGGCGCTCTTGGCCGCCGCGACGGTCGGGTCGTTCATCCAGCCGCCGGTCAGCATCGACTCCTCGCGCGGGCCGACGTGCGTCTCGATGAAGTCGATGAGGTCCGCGGCCATGGCGACGAGGTCCTCGACCGCGGCGCGCCAGGCGATGGCGGGCGAGAGCCCTTCGGTGACTCCCGAGAGGGTGAGGCCTTCATGGCTGACATCGGCGATGCGGAAGGGCACCGAGGCTCGGTCTGCCTCGAGGGCCTCGAGTGAGACCGCGCGTCGCTGCGCGCGGTCCGTGAGCCCGAGGAGCGCCGACATGCGCTCGAGTGACAGCCCGGTGAGCAGGCCGCCCACGAGGCACAGGAAGCCGGGGACGATGCCCCAGCCGACGCCCACGTCGCGTTCGACGAGCACCTCCACGGTGTCGCGATCCACGGGGGGAATCATGCGCAGCAGGGCCTCGGCCGTGCCGATGGAGTCGGTGAGGACCCCGAGACGCATGGCCCCCATCGCGAACGATGCTGCCTCGTGGTCGAGCCCGGCAACGGTGAGCGTCGCACCGCGCAGCCGCTCGGGAATGTCGCCGCCGGAGACGCCCGCGGCCTCACCCGCCCAGATGATGCGCGGGGCGACCAGGTCACCGACGAGCTCGGTGGCCGGCGCCCACGGCTGATCGCCGATGACGTCGTAGAGCCCGGAGCGAGACACCAGTGATCGCTCGGCCACGGGCTCGCCGCCGAGAGCGCGAACGATCCAGTCCGCGACACCCAGGTGCACGTTCGCGCGTTCACGGGCACCCGGCACGGAGTCGTAGAGATAGAGCACCTTGGCCAGTGATGGCTTGGAGTTCAAGCGCACGCCGCAGTGACGCCAGAACTCGCGCGCTTCGACGCGGGCGCGGATGGGATCGGCACGTCCTCGAGGGTCGTACCACGCGAGGAGCGGCGCGCAGGGCTCGCCGCGGGCATCGAGCAGGGCGCCGGCCTCCGCGATGCCCGTGGTGCCGATGCCCCGCACGCGGGCGTCGTCGGGCACGCGCGCATCGTCCAGGGTGCTGGCGGCTACGGCGATCGCCGTATCGGCGAGCAGGCGCGGATCGACGTCGGCGCACGGTCCGTCGTGCCGCCAGGGAGTGACAGCCTCGGCCTCACCCAGGACCGAGCCGTCGAGTCCGACGGCCAATGCCTTGATGCGAGTGGTGCCGACGTCCACGCCGACCAGGACGTCGGTGGTCACCGCGGGTCGAGGGGGGCGTCCGGTGCGGGAGGTCGGCAGGCGACCGCGACGAGCGCGCCGTCGGCTGTCCAGTCGCCGCAGGCGTGGGGGAGCACCAGCACGTCTCCTCGCGATGCGGCCACGGTGCCGTCGGCGGTCGTGATGGTCCCTGCCCCGTCGAGCACGGCAACGACCGCGAATCCCGCGTCGATCGTGACCGGCGCGGCGCTCGTGTCGATGTGCTGGGCGCGGAAGTAGGCGTCTGCCTCCGGGGGGAGCGCCGACGTGAGGCCGGCCCGCTCGATGTCCTCGCGCCGCACGACCAGCCGATCGAGGTCGCTGTCGCTGACCGCCGATGTATCGACCGCCTGCAAGGCAATGTCGAAGCCGAGATCGAGGTGGCCATCGCGATCCCCGTCGACGGCGAAGTCCTGCCACTCCAGCAGGATCGACAGGTCGGTGGGCTCCTGCAGCTCCAGGACGAAGACGCCCTCCTGCACGGTGTGCGGGAGCCCGGCAGGCACGAGCATGGCGTCTCCGGGACGCACCTCCCGCGTGCGCAGTGCGTCCAGCAGGCCCTGGCTGTCGTGCGCCGAGACCATCGCGGCGACCTGGGCCAGCGGCATCGACTCGGCGAAGCCCACGCCCACGCGTGCGCCGGGCGGCGCGTCGACGACGTACCAGGCCTCGGTCTTGCCATGCGCGAGACCCAGATGCGTGCGCGCGAACTCGCGATTGGGGTGCAGGTGCACCGGCAGACGCTGGCCGAGATCGAGGAACTTCACGAGCACTTCGACGGAGGTGCCGAATCGCTGGACGTGGTCCGCGCCGAGCCATGCGACTGGATCGGTGATGACCGCATCGCGCAGGTAGCGGCCGTCAGGGAGCACGGAGAGTCCCTGGACGGGATCGCCGAACCGCGTGGTCGTGGAGCCGAGCCACTCCTCGGGACGCTGCGGGCCGCCAGGACCATGGCGCAGCGCGCCGATGCGGTCGCCCCCGCGGTAGAAGTGGTCGAACTGGTTGACCGGCAGGAGCACGGGGGAGGCATTCGTCACGGCTCCATAGTGACATCCGGCGGGGGATAGGGTGCGTGGGTCGTGGCGGTCACTTCCGGCAAAGGCCGCCCCCATCGAAGGAGCTGAGGTGTCCGATAGCGCCTACCGCATGCGGCGGCTGTTCAACCCGAGTTCGGGGCGCTGCCTCGACATCGCGGTCGACCACGGCTTCTTCGGCCAGGGCACCTTCCTGGCCGGCATCGAGGACCTGGCCTCCGCGGTCGACGTGCTGGTCGCCGCGGCGCCCGACGCCATCCAGCTCACGCCCGGCCAGGCTCGCCTCCTGCAGAGCCAGGGCGGTCGGGAGCGCCCGGCCCTGGTCATGCGCACCGACGTGGCCAACGTCTACGGATCGGTGCTGCCCGATCACATGTTCAGCGTGATCGCCCGTGATGCTGTGGTGACCGGCGTGCGTCTCGATGCGGCGTGCGTCGTGGTCAACCTGCTGGACCTGCCCGGGCGACCTGAGGTGCGCGAGGCCTGCATCCGCAATGTCATGGATCTGCGCAATGACTGCGATGACTACGGCATGCCCCTCATGGTCGAGCCGCTGGTCATGAAGGAGACCGCAGCGGGGCCCTACACCGTTAACGGCGATATCGAGCAGATCGTGCCCATCGTTCGGCAGGCGGTCGAGCTGGGTGCCGACATCATCATACGTCTCGGCGGGCCCGCGCAGCGAGATGCCCTTCGACGCCATCGGCAAGGAGGGTCGCCGCTTCGTCAC
>CAINGG010000512.1 GCA_903848435.1 uncultured Actinomycetes bacterium
GAGTGCCTCGGCTCCGCCGCCGGAGGTGACGCGCATCTTGATGCCGCGGCTGGCGTAGGCGGAGGTGAGGAAGGCCTTGGACCACGGGGTGTCGTCACCGTCGATGAAGATCTGCTCTGTGCCGTAGAGCGAGACGGTCTCGGCATACGACACCAGCCCGCGCATGCCCATCTCGAGCTCCAGCGCTTCCTCGACCGAGCACTGCACGAGCAGTCCCGGTGAGCCGACCGCGGCGCCAATGCTCACGGCGATGGCATTGGAGGGCGCATCCCCGAGCACGGGCACCGTGGTCTCGACCTCACGGAAGCCGAACGCGGCCGCCGTCGCGGCGTCAGCTGCGAGCAGCAGCGGATCGTCGGAGCGATTGGTCACGTGCGCCTGGTTGCTGGGCGAACGCCGGGCCCGGCACTTGGTCATCGCGATGACGAGCTCGGCCGGCCGCAGCAATCCCAGGCTGCGGGCGAGCTTCGCCGGGGTCATGCCGCTGGAGAGGCGCACCACGTCATCGCGCGACACGGCAGGGTCGACAAGCATGCGCGCGAAGGCGAGGTCGTCGATAGCCATCGCCTCCGCGGCCACGGCGAGGTCGAGGCCGTGATCCGCGATGAAGGTGTCGAGAAGATCGAACTCGGCGCGGGAACGGGAGTCCATCTCGGTGACCACGCCGTCCGTCACCATCAGGGATGGCTCGGGATCGTTCGGGGAGTCGAAGGCCACGAGGCCGAGCGCGGGGTCCGGGACGGCGAAGCCGTCGAGATTGACCCGCTGGGCGTCCATGAAGCGGAAGCGCCCGATGCTCTCGGTCATCCACTCTCCCGGGCGTAGACCTCGTGCGCGGCCTGCGCGCACGCGAGATCCTGCTGGCCGGTACCGCCGCTCACGCCCACCCCGCCGATCACGCGGTCGCCATCCCACAGGGGAAGGCCGCCAGCGAAGGCGATGTATCGGCCGCCGGCCGCCGACTCCATGCCCACGAGGTCACCGCCCGGTGCCACGAGATCGGAGAGCTCGTGCGTGCCGATGCGGTGGGATACCGCGGTGAATGCCTTGTCGGGTGCGAGCACTGGTCCGGCGATCTCCGCGCCGTCCATGCGCTGGAAGGCGACGAGATGGCCACCGGCGTCGACGACCGCGACTGACACGACGATGCCCTGGTCACGAGCGCGGTCCAGGGCCGCTGCGCACATGCGAGTCGCCAGCGCTAGGTCCACCTCGAACCTGCTCACCCGGCCCATGTCGCCGCTGCCTTCCGTAGTTGATCGTGCAGACCGCCCATGGCCACGACTCCAGGAAGGAGAGCCTTGGGGATCTTGCACACGACCGTGTAGTTGGTGTCGACCACGTTGGCAATCGGCGTCAGTGAGGCCTGCGACACGAACTGGTAGGAGTCGATGTGGCTCATGCCGGTGAGCTCAGCCAGCCAGAAGACCATCTGCTGATGGGCGATCCGGAAGGCATCCTCCAGCGGCCGGGCTGACCCGGTCGTCATCAAGAAGTCGTCGCTTTCCAGGCGCGGCCACTCCGTGGCGTATCCGGGCAGCAGATCCAGGATGAACGTCGTGTCCATGGCGCACTCGACAGCGACTCCGCAGGTCTCCCCCTCACCTTGCCGGGCGTGGCCATCGCCCAGGCTCATCAGCGCGCCCTCGACGTTGACGCCGAGGTAGCAGGTGACGCCGGAACGCATCTCCGGGGTGTCCATGTTGCCGCCCCAGGAGCCGGGGGTCAGCGACGAGCGCGCTTCGCCGAGCGGTGGTGCGACGCCCACCGTTCCATGCATCGGATCGAGAGGCAGCGCCGCCGTAAAGGGCGTGTCAGCCGCCATGTAGCGAACGACGGACTCGGCGCGGTCGATCTCATAGATCCACGTGCGCTCAAGCAGAGCGGTGTGCAGCATCGCCGTGACCGGTGTGGCCGTCAGCGCACCGAAGAAGGGCACCGTGCTGCTCACACCCCACGCCTCGCGCGGTTGTATCGAGATGAAGTGGACGGCCAGCGTGTCCCCCGGCGCCGCTCCCTCGACGTAGAACGGGCCGGACTGCGGGTTCAGCAGGCGCGGATCGCACACCTCGCTGGCCATATCGGAGGTCGATCGCACGCGGCCACCGAAACAATCCATCGTCCAGGTGCTGATCACCGTGCCCGGGCGCACGGACGCGACCGGCGCCACGCCCCCGAACGTGTAGGTGTAGCCGGTCGGGTCCGCAGAAGCGTCAGGCTCCCAGGTCAACTGGTCCATGACGCGATCCTCCTCCACCAAGCCGTGAGGGGTGCGCCCACCCGGGCACACCCCTCACGCGAAAGTGCCGAACTAGACGCGCTCGTGTGCTTCCTCGAGCGTCGTCCGACCGATCTCGGAGTACAGATCGGGACGCTTGGCGCGCACCCAGAGGGCGTAGCCAAAGCCGATGACCAGCAGGCCGATGATGTAGACCGGCATGAGCTGGAACACGAGGCTGTCCGCCGCGAGGCCCGCAGCGAACTGACGGTTGTTCCACAGCAGGAACAACGCGTAGAGCATGCCCGCGGCACCCAAA
>CAINGG010000513.1 GCA_903848435.1 uncultured Actinomycetes bacterium
CGCGTCCGCCCCGGCGAGGCCGCGCAGTGCGAGGGCCGCGATGCCCAGGGCGGTGGCGCACGCATGGGGGTAGACCTCGACGGGTACGCCGAGCAGGTCGGCCTGCATCTGCATGATCGTGCGCGAGCGCGTGAGCCCGCCGTCGACGCGCAGAGTGCCGACCGGTTGCCCGGCATCTCGCGACACGGCGTCGACGAGCACTGCGACCTGCGCGGCGACGCCCTCGCAGAAGGATCGGACCAGGTGCGCGCGCGTCGTCGCCAGTGAGAGCCCCGACCAACTGCCTCGCGCGTCGGGGAGCCACATGGGTGCACCCACGCCGGCCAGGGATGGCAGGCACGTGACCCCCGCGGTGTCGGTGACCGAGCCGCCGAGTGCGTCGAGGTCGTCGGGGGAGGCGATGACGCCGATGCGCTGCAACCAGCTGACGGCCGCGCCGACCGTGTAGACCTGGCCGTCCACGCATGACGCGCGCGTGCCGTCCTCGAAGGCCCAGGCGATCGACGTGGCCAGCCCGCTAGCAGAGGGCTCGTGCGCCGTACCGACATTGGCGAGCAGGAAGGCGCCGGTGCCATAGGTGCACTTCGCGGATCCGACCTCGCGACAGTCCTCCGCGAGGAGGGCGGCCTGCTGGTCGACGATCGCCCCGACCACCGGCAGCGTCGGTCCAAAGGCGCTCGTCGCGCCGATCCGTGCGTCGCAGGCGATGACTCGCGGCTGGGGGAGTCCTGTCAGGCCGAAGGCCTCGAGCGCCTCGGGTGACCACTCCAGGCTGCGCGGGTCGAGGAGCATCGTGCGCGACGCCGTGCCGGCATCGGTCACGAACTCGCCGGTCAGGCGAAAAGTGGTCCACGCGTCGATCGTGGTGATCGCGATATCAGGGCCGCACGCATCGCCGAGCTCACGTCTCAGCCAGGCCATCTTGGGTGCGGCGAAGTAGGGGTCGAGGGGCAGGCCGGTCAGTTGGAGCAGCCGATCGGCATCGGGTGCCGACATCGACTCGGTGATCGACGACGAGCGTCGGTCCTGCCACGACAGGGCGGCGCCGAGCGGCTCGCCGGTTCGCAGGTCCCAGGCGAGCACGGTCTCGCCCTGGTTACCGAGGCCGATCGCGGCTACCGAATTGTCGGCCAGGGCTGCACGACCGGCCTCGATGATGCTGTCGAGCAGCGCGACCGGGTCCTGCTCCACGCATGCGTCGTCGTACGTCGTGCCGGTGACCGGCACGTCCACGTCGACGAGCGGGCCCGTCGAATCGGCGATGACCGCCTTCGTTGCCGAGGTCCCCTGATCGATGGCGAGGACTGCGGTCACGGCTTCGGCGCCGCCGAGTCACTCGGTCTGCGTGGCTTGTGGCGCAGGTGGAAGCCCAAGGAATTGGCGATCTGGAAGCCTCCTCGGCGCAGCAGCCAGGTCGACGCGACCACCGCCACGATGGGAAGCGCCAGCCCGAAGGCGAGCCACGAGACGAAGCTCATCGTGGAGTTGGTGAGCCACTGGAAGTTCATGCCGAAGTAACCGGTCATGAACGTGATGGGCAGGAAGATCGTCGATACCAACGTGAGCTGATTGATGCGATTGCCCTGGGCGGAGGCGACCTGACCCTGGTAGTCCTGGATGGCACTGCGCACGTCGCCGGCCAGGCTGGTGATGCGCTGAGCGACGTCGTTGGCACACGCCGAGTACGTCTGCAGGGCCTGGACTCCGGCGGGGTTCATGCCGGGCAGTGATTGGGGGTCGACGAGGGACTCGTTGAGGTTCTCCAGGTAGGGCGGGATGGCGATGCCGAGCGCCTCGACGGGTGCGCGCAACTTCTGGAGTTGCGTCAGCTGGCTGGAGTTTGCCGTGACGATGATCTGGCCGTCGAGCAGGCCCACTTTCTCCTGGAGATCGGTGATCTGGCGGTTGATGCTGTCGAGGATGAGCTGCATGAGGATGCCGGGCACCGGACCGGGCTCTGCGAAGAGTTGCGGCGCTCGAGACCGGAAGTCGGCCAGGGCGTCGGCGATCGCCTGATCGGCCCCCTGGCGGATGGTGATGAAGCATCCGGCATTCCACACGCAGTGGACGAGTTCGGGATCGCCTTCGTTGTCGCCCGCGGCGTAGGTGCTGCCCAGCATGTTGTCACCGAAGACTTGGAACATCCCACTGGCGTAAGGGCGGGTCGTGTAATTGGCGACGATGTCGGTGAAGCCCATCTGCTGCAGGAGCTTGATGACCTCAGGGTCGTTGTTGGAGGCCGGCACCACGTCGACCCACGCGTAGGGCGTCGACGCCGAGACCACTTGCGAATCGGCGGGGTCGTAGGGGGTGACGGTCTTGCCGTCGAAGACAGTCGCCTTCATCTCAGTGGTGCAGGGCCCGTGTGAGTGCCGCCAGGCGCGTGCCCCAGATGCGCTGGCTCAGGTCGGCTGTCGGAGCGAAGACCTCCGAGGCGTGGTAGGCCCCGGGGTAGACATGAAACTCCAGCGGGTTGCCCGCCTGCAGGAGGCGTGCGGCGAAATCGATGTCCTCATCACGGAAAAGGTCCATGTCGCCGACGTCGATGAACATCGGGGGAAGTCCAGTCAGGTCTGTCGCGCGCGCGGGTGCTGCGTAGGCATCCGGATCCTGGCCGCCGAGGAACCACGACCATGCCTCGACATTGCCCGCGCGGTCCCAGATCCCGACCTCGGTGACCTCGTGGCTCGATGCGGTGACGTTGCGGTCGTCCAGCATCGGGTAGGGGGCCATGACGAAGCAGATGGTTGGTCCGCCCTTGTCGCGGGCCATCATGGCGACGGCGATCGCGAGGTTGCCGCCCGCGCTGCCGCCGAAGACGGCGAGGCGTCGGGCATCGATGCCGAGTTCGCCGGCGTGCTCGACCGTCCAGGTGAGACCGGCGTAGCAGTCCTGCGACTGCGCCGGGTGCGGATCCTCGGGTGCCTTGCGGTAGCCGGTGGAGACCACGACAGCGTTGAGCGTCTCGCACAGCATGGCGCAGGTCAGCTCATTGGCCGGGATGCCACCCAGGATCATGCCGCCGCCGTGAATGTAGAACACGCCCGGGAGTTCGATACCCGAGCCGTCGACGGGGGTGTAAACGCGCACGTGCAGATCGGGTGCCCCCGGCGGTCCGGGAATGATGCGATCCTCAGCCACCACCCGGTCGTTCGGAGGCACGTCGGCCATCTGTGCGGCGAGCAGGCCGTCCACGATGGCGCGCCGTTCGACGATGTCGGGGATCGCATTGAAGCCCCCGGGGATCGCCTGCAGAAGCATCTCTAGCGGCTCCCGTGAGGCGGGATCCAGTCGATCGCGCTGGGCAGACATGGGTCTCCTTCCGTGGTTCTGGGAGAACGCTAGGGCCTGGGCGCGGTGATTCTCCCGGGATCGGTGGACCTGGGGTACCGGGAGTCCGATACTGCCGCCATGAAGCGATCCGCTCGATTGGCCACTGCTGTGTGCGTGGCTGCTGCCCTTCTCTACGTCGGCCCAGTGGCCCACCCGGTGCTGGCCGCAGACACACCCTCGGGTGTGCCGAGCACATGGGTGCGCAAGGCGCCCGGCGGCTGGGTCTATTGGGTGCCGACCAAGAAGTGGACGGATAAGCATTCGAAGTGCGGCATCGACATCAGTTCCCCCACGGGCACGATGCTGGTGGGACTGGGTGCCGGCCCGCTGCCGGTGCCAATGGACACCCGGCAGGCCTTCGCGGCGATCGTGGACGCCTACGAGCGCGATGAAGGGCTTTCCGGTGTCTCAGTCATTCAGGAGTACCCGGTTGTCGACAGCGCAGGTGAGCAGACGCAGTCGTTCCTGGTGCGCGGGCAACGCGCGATCGCCGGAAAGCCACCTGTGGCCGTGACGGCGATGATCTCCGTGGGCGTACTAACGCTGGCGGGGGGATATGGAATCGAAGCCAGCGTCGTCCTGGCACCCACGAAGGAGTGGAAGAAGCAGGCCAAGACCCTCGGCCTGATCCTCAAGAACGTGATGATGATCGAGACCGACTGCCTGTCGCCAGCGAGCTGATCACCCCTGGGTCGCCGTGAGTTCGGGCACGTCCTCGGCCCTGGCCTGCTGCACGTAGCGCGGGTAGACGACGATGACCGGGATCAACAGCAGCGAGATGACGATCAGGACGAAGGCGGGCACCAGCACGGTGCCAGTGGAGCCAAGCAGGGCTTCCTCGATGGCGGGGGTGAAGCTGCCGATGATCATGCCGATGCTGTAGGTGAGCGCGATGCCGGTGTAGCGGATGCGAGTTGGTACTAGCTCGGTCATCTCCGTCGTGGTCGTCGAATCCACGAAGGTCTGCAGGGTGGCAAGTATCACGATCGCGAGCAGGACGGCCGCGATGGCTCCGGCGTTGAGCAGCAGGATCGAGGGGATCGCGAGGATCACGTAAGCCACGACCGCACCGATCATGAGAGGTCGCCGGCCACGCCGATCGCCGAGGATGGCCACGGGGACGATCAGGACGATGTAGACGACGGAGATGAGCGCGGAGACGAGGTCAGCGCGCGAGTCGGAGATGCCCACGGCCGTCTCGAGGTAGGAGGGCATCCAGGAGATCAGCGTGTAGACAGTGACGCCGCTCCATGCCGCGAGAGCGAGCATGAGGAACGTCGCGCCCGGGAAGCGCCGAAGCAGGACGCTGACGGGCGCGCCCGTGTCTCCCGCCTGCGTCACCGCCTCGAATGACTCGGTCTCGCGCATCTTGCGCAGCATCAACATGGCGACGACAGCCAGCACGAAGCCGATGGCGTAGGGGACGCGCCAGGTGCCCTCGGCCAACGCGTCCTGGCCCCACACCACCGTCGTCCCCCAGACCACGAGCGACGCGAGGAGGTTGCCGCCCATCGCCGTCGCCAGTCCCAGAGACACGCTGCGACCTCGGCCAGCCGTGCCCGCGGACTCGCTCAGCGCCGTGAGTGCACCCGAGTATTCGCCGCCCACCGAGAAGCCCTGCATCAGGCGCATCAGGGTCAGCAGGATCGGTGCAAGCACCCCGATCTGCTCGTAGGTCGGCAGGATCGTGGTGACGAATAGCGGGATAAGCATGAGTGTCGTCGAGAGGACAAGCGCGAACTTCCGCCCCTTGGTGTCGCCGAGCCGCCCGATGACCAGTCCGCCGATGGGTCGTGCGAGGTAGCCCACGGCGAAAGTGACGAACGTGAGGATGAGCCCGACAGACTCGTTGGTGGTGGGGTAGAAGACCTGCTGCAGCGTGGTGGCCAACAGGCCGTAGACCATAAAGTCGTACCACTCTATGACGACGCCGCTCGTGGTGAAGAGCCGGTTGCGACGGCGCTGCTTCTCGGTGAGTCCTGGTGCCTGCACGCCCGCACTATAGGCGCACGAATCGCATGAGAGTTCCGATTGACGCTGGTGCCCCCGGCAGGATTCGAACCTGCGCGCATGGCTCCGGAGGCCACTGC
>CAINGG010000514.1 GCA_903848435.1 uncultured Actinomycetes bacterium
CCGTCGTCCACAGAAGTCGCGAAACCCGCATGCCTTCGCCTCCCTTGTCTCCACCAGCGTGCCACCGGCAGTCAGGCGGCGCGAGACAGGGACGACCAGGCTCCGGTCAATCGGTCAATGACCGCTGACCGGATGGATCGCGGCTCTCCGAGACCGGAGATCATTCACGTGGGCAACTGCGGCTCGCCCATCGAGACCAGCGAGGGCTGGCTTGTGCTGACCCACGGGGCAGGGCCCATGCGGGAGTACTCGATCGGAGCGATGCTGCTCGACCGTGATGACCCCTCGGTGCCGATCGCGTCCTACGACGGACCGCTCATCGCGCCCCTCGAGGAGGAGCGCGACGGCTACGTCCCCAACGTCGTCTACTCATGCGGGAGCCTGGTCCACAATGGCACCCTCGTGATTCCGTACGGCATCGCCGACTGCCGCACGAGTTTCGCCACCGTGAGACTCCAGACCCTGCTCGAGTCCATGAAGGACACGAGAGTGCGGCGGGAATTGGTCTAGGGGAGGCGGTCCCCACGTCCCTCATTCCGCAGACAGGAGGCCCGCAAGCCTGTCACCGTACTCACCGTGAAAGCCCCCTTCACCTACCGACAGCGCCTGCGCTACCGCTTCGACAACTCCCTGGCCCGCGGGATCTGGGGGATCCTGGCGCTGCTCGGGGTGCTCGCGATCCTGCTCTTCGCGGTCATCGCCTTCTTCCTCGTGATCACCGGCGTGGGACCCGGGGGCGAGCGCACATCGTTCCCGGAGGCGCTGTGGTTCGCTCTCACGCGCTCACTCGACCCCGGCACCTTCTCCGGAGACGAGGGACTCAGCTTCCGCCTGACGATGCTCGTGGTGACGCTCATCGGCATCCTGCTCGGCGCCGCCATCATCGGTCTCGTCTCCTCGGCCATCGACCGCCGACTCGAGAACCTGCGGCGCGGTCGCTCCCTCGTGGTCGAGGAAGGCCACACGCTCATCCTCGGGGACAGCGACAAGGTCATTCCCGTCATCAGCGAGCTCATCGAGGCCAATGCGAGCGAGAAGGACCGAGCGGTGGTCGTGCTCACGGCCGAGGACACCGTGGACATCTCGGACGCCATTCGATCGTCGATCAAGGACTTCAAGACCACGCGCCTGGTCGTGCGGCCCGGGCAGCCGACTCGGCTCGCTGATCTCGAGCAAGGCAACCCCAGCACGGCCAAATCGATCATCGTCCTGCGGTCGGAGTCCGATGCCCGCGTCGTCAAGGCCTCACTCGCCGCACTTCGATGCCTGGATCCCCAGTCGCCGACCCGGGTCATCGCCGAGTTGGACGACCCGGACATCGCCCGTGCACTCGCGTCGGCGTCCGACGGTCGAGTGATCCCCGTGACCTCCGGCGAGGTCGTGGCCCTCATAGGCGCCCAGGTCGCACGCGCACCGGGTCTCGGCGCCATCTACGAGGACCTTCTCGACTTCGACGGCGACGAGTTCTACGTCACGCCCGTGACTAGCTCGTGGGTCGGCAAGACCTTCGGACAGGCCCTCCTCGGCAGCTCTCGCGGGACCATCATGGGACTGCGCACCGCGGACGGCTCGACGACCGTGGCACCGAGCCTCTCGACAGTTCTCGCCACGGGCGACGCCCTCATCGGCATCGCCCAGGATGACTCAATGTTTTCGCTCGACACGGCTCCTGTCGAGTGGTCTCCGACAACCGCACGCGCGTGGGAGCCGCTCGCAAAGGAACGCGAACGCACCCTGCTCATTGGCTGGAGTTCCCTGGCGCCACGCATGTGCAGGGAAATTGACCGCCACGTGGCACCCGGCTCGGAGATCCATCTGCTGATCGACCGACCTGACGAGGAAGTGGATGCCATCCGAATGGCGACCACCCTCGACAACCAGGCGCTGACCATCCACGTCGGAGACCCCGTTGCCCAGGCGGCAGTGCACGATGCTCTCGATGCGGGCCCCTTCAATCACGTCCTGCTGCTGAGCGAGCACGAGTCCTTCGACCGCGACGAGGCAGACGCGCGCACACTCCTCGCACTCCTGCACGTGCACAGCCACGGAGCGAATGGGCGGGGACCCGACAATGTCGTGGCGGAACTGCTGGATCCGAACGACGTGGAGCTGACCGGCTCGGTCGACAATCGCGACTTCATCGTGAGCCAGCGACTCATCGCGCTCCTCATGGCGCAACTCAGCGAAAGCCCTCAGCTCGAGCCCGTCTTCGCCGACGTCTTCGACGCTGATGGTGCGACCATCGCGATGCACCCTGCATCGCGCTACGTCGCCCCAGGGCCGACGACCTTCCGCGCGATCGTCGAGGCGGCCCGGGAATGGGATGCCGTGGCTATCGGCTACCGCTCAGCAGCTGCCCTCGGCAGACCGGGCACGATCGGCCAGGGGTTGCGACTCAATCCGCCCAAGGACGACCCGGTGACGCTCGTCGATGGCGATGCGATCCTGCTGATCGAACGCCCCCGTTAGCACGCGATCAAGCGATCCTTCGAGCGGCACATCGCGAACGCCGAGCCCGCCGGGTCCTTGAGCTCGAAAGCCCAACCGGAGCGTTTCGGCGTTGCCACGGCATAACCGAACCGCACCCAAGTCTTCAGGTAGTCGGCTGTCGGAAGCGTGCCGACGTTAGGGGCCAGTGGTTGGCCCGTCGCGCTGGTCAGCGGACCGTATTCGGGAATGGCGTAACTGGTGGTCGGATCGAGCATCGTGCCGCCATTGCCGAGCACGAGTTCACTCGGCGCACCGGGGACCTGCACGGCCTGCACGAGGTGAACGTGACTCGAGAGAGTCAGGTCGAAGGGGCCGAGGAGCCCGTAAGACGAGTAGGCCTGCGTGACCGAGTTCCATGTGCTGAGGTCGCCCGGCGGGACCGGTAGGACCTCGGGTGACTGGACACCCATGATCGGTCGGTGAGTCAGCAGCCAGGCCTCATCGGCGCGCTTCGCCAGAGCCTGCGCCTGCACAAAGAGCGGCCGCTGGCTCGCCGCGATCGTGTCATCGATCGTCGAGTCGCTGCCATTGGCAGAGTCGACATTGACCAGGCGCAGGGTGCGGCCGCCCTTGATAGCGAGGTCGGTTGCCCAGGTCGGCGAGTAGACCATGGGGGCAGCACCGGTCGAGGTGGGCGCACACTGTGTCGACGTGCCGAAGGCGGGGTCGAACATCAGGAAGAACCCATTGCCACCTCTGCTGCACTGCTCGTGGTTGCCGCGTGTCACGACGATCGGCGTAGACGACAGCAGGGCGCCCATCGGGGTCAGGACGTCAGCGACCCAGCCCCACGCCGAATCGGTGAAGCTGACCCCAGGCAAGGGCGCCGGACTGCCACCGCATAGGGCGGTATTGGCCACCGGGCAAGCTTCCTCCCGATAGAAAAAGTCCCCGAGGAAGATTGTGACGTCTGCCTGCTCGCGAATGATCGATGTGGCTATCCGCGCCAGTGGCCACTGCGACGGGACGTTGCAGTCCTGGACATCTGAACCCTTGAGTCGACACCCTGAGTCACCAAAGAGAGCGATGCGGTCAACCTCGGTGGGCATTGCCGCAGGGATCGACCGACCCGCGACTGATGCCGATACGGCGTTGGCAGGCATGGCCGCCTCGCACACGAGAAGGGTGCTGAACGCATCCAGCGTCGTTGTCCCGGCCTTGCGCTCGGACATCTTCTTGGAGACGTTCTTGCTGCCGCCATTCTTGGCGATCGTCACGTCGAGCGACGGGCACCCGACGCCCGCGGGCAACACCACGCGGGCGATGAGGCCCGACGCAGCCTGCGATATCGAGGTGACAAGCGAGTAGGCGGCCAGCGGTGCACGGTCGTGAGACGTGGCCGGTGCTGATTGGGCCACACCGCTGACCGGGAGCACGGTCGCGACCGTGAGGGCAAGACCGGAGACGAAGAGCAGCGGAGTGCGAAGGCGCATGCCCACACTGTAGTCGGGGCCCGAGAGCTCAACCCACGATTTCACGCATCCGCAGGATGCAGAGCCCGGTGGCAGCTAGCGATCCACGCTCAATGACAGTGACCAGACGGCGGGGCGACGTCGATGCCTGGGTTGCGGGCGAAGAAACCCACGGGAAGCAGCATGAATCCCGTGCGTTCCACGGACATCACTGGCCAGTCCTCCACGCGCGGAATGTGATTCGTACCGAAGACGTGCCACAGCACAAGGTCGGTGTCCTCGAGCGACCTGTCCGCCGCAG
>CAINGG010000515.1 GCA_903848435.1 uncultured Actinomycetes bacterium
CGGGCCCGTCCGCGGCGCACCATCACGATGGCCACGATCACGAGCCCTGTCGCGGCGCCCAGGACGAACCCGGCGAACAGGCCCAGGACGAGATCCGCCCAGCTGTAGTAGCCGAGGTAGAGACCCAGTGTCGGCGCCAGCTTCACATCGCCCATGCCCAGGCCAGCGCGTGCGAAGAGGCTCATGAGCAGGAACGCGACGAATGCCGCGGCCGCTGCCATCCAGGCGCGCAGGAACGCGTCGGTCGCCCCCTCCTGCATGCTCGCGACGAAGAGCAGGGCGCCACCCACCGCCAGCATTCCCAGGGCGAGGACGTCTGGAATCCGATGACGGGCCAGGTCGGTCCGGGAGACGGCGACCGACCCGAGCGCGAAAGCCCACCAGGCCGGCAGTGTCGGAACTAGGCCCGCCGCAACGGTGACGCCGGCACAGGCCAGCCCCGAAGCCGCGCACGTCCACGCCGTGCGCCGGGGAAGCGGTGCGTCCTCGCCCTGATCGCCGATCGTGAGCGACCAGGCAGCGAGGCGCTCGAGGGCGATGCCCACGACGGCGCCCACGACGCCCGCGATCAGCGCGACCTGCCAGACGCTCATGGTCCCCCCGAGACCGCAGTTAGGGCCGCGCGCATCGCATCGACGGGGGCCGCCCGCCCCGTCATCAAAGCCACCTGGTCGGCCGCCTGCCACAGGAGCAGATCGAGGCCATCGGCTGCCGCTCCGCCTTCGCGGACCCACGAGGTGAGCAGCGCGCTGTGCCCGGCGCCGTAGGCCACGTCCAGCAGGACCCCCGGCCCGGCCGGCACCGCGGGCGCCAGGTGGTCGACGGTGCCCGGCGGGGTCGTGGCGACGACGACGTCAGTGTCGAGATGGTGCCGGGCCTCTGCCCAGCCGTGCGGGTGAAGGGTGATTCCGAGGTTGGTCGACAGATCGTCGAACTCGCTAGATCGCCCCATCGTGCGCAGTGCCACGTGCACGTCGGTCACACCCAGCATGGCGGAGGCGGCGACGGCGCTGCGTGCAGTGGCTCCCCCGCCGAGGATGGTCGCTGTCCGCGGCGCAAAGCCCGCACCCGCGGCCTCGGCGATCGCGCGCCGCATTCCGGGGACATCGGTGTTGTGACCGGAGCGCTCACCATCGGAGAAGACGACCGTATTGGCAGCGCCGACGAGACCCACGAGGTCCGAGGCAGTATCGAGGAGCGGAAGGATCGCTGTCTTGAGCGGCATGGTCAAGGACAGCCCGCGCCACTCCGGCCCGCACGCATCGACGAACGCCGCAAGCCTGACGTCGTCGACCTCGATGGCCGCGTAGTCCCAGTCGAGACCAAGGGCCGCGTAGGCAGCGCGGTGCAGGACCGGCGACAGGGAGTGCGAAATGGGCGAACCGAGGACGGCGGCCTTCATGCGGGGGCCAACCGCCGATGGGTCACTGCGGGGCTCCGGGGGACGGCGCAGCTGTTGCGCCGTAACCCTCGCGGAACTCCTGCTTCCACGCGAGGAATTGCTCGTAGTCGCTGGTGAACTTGGTGGTCAGCGTCGCGGGGTCGACCGTCACGAAGTACAGCCAGTCACCCTTCGCCGGGTCGAGAGCCGCCTCAATGGCCTCCTGTCCCGGCGAGTTGATGGGGGTGGGCGGCAGGCCGTCGATAACGAAGGTGTTGTAGGGCGAATCCACGGACAGCATGTCGTCGGTGAGGAAGAAGGTGTCGGTCTTGAGCGCGTAGTTGACGGTGGAGTCGAATTGCAACTTCATGCCCTCATCGAGGCGGTTGTAGATCACCCGTGCCACCTTGCGGAAATCCTCGGGCGCGACCTCTGCTTGCACGAGGCTGGCGACGATCATGATCTCGTAAGGATCGCGCCCCAACTTCTTGGCACGGCGTTCCAGCCCAACCTCGTCGGCCGCGATGCCGAATCTATTGAGCATCGCAGCGATGACGTCCTGGGCGGTGCGCCCCGGAATGATGTCGTAAGAAGCAGGGAAGAGCAGGCCCTCGGCGCGACCGTCGGCCCAGTCGGGCAGGGACATCTCGGATGGCGTGCTGAGTACCTTCTCGAAATCCGCGTTGGCGATGCCGGTGGCCTCTGAGGTGATGCGCACGGTCTCGTCGATGCGCAGGCCCTCGGGAAGCACCAGGGGCGCCGCTCGAGACGCCGGATCGAGCATGACGTCGATGACCGATGCCGGGTCCATGCCCGTGGTGAGGGTGTAGACCCCGGGGCCGATGCGGGTGGCGCGCTCATCGAGGTCGGCACTCGCCAAGAAGGCCGACGCGGACGTGACGACCCCGGCGGTCTCCAGCGACTGGGCCAGCGTGCTCAGGGAGTCACCGGTTTCGACCACGATCAACACCGTTTGCCCCGCGGTCACACTGGAGGCTTCCTCAGGTGCCAGCCCTCGCACGGTCATCGCGACCCACACGCCCGCGAGGACCAGCGCAATCAGTCCGAGCGCGACCACCGTCCAGCGGATCGGGCTGCGACGGTTCTTCGATGGCGGAAGCGGATCTTGCGTGAGGAAAGGCAGCATCTGGCTCATCGGCCACCCTCCTCTCGCCCGCCATCGTCGACGGTAACGGCAAGCCCGGCTGGAGTCCCGGCGGCGCGCTCCAATGACAGGGCATGCTCGAGGATCAGCACGGCCGCCGCCTGGTCGATGACGGGGCGGGACTTCTTCGATCCGCGACCCGCATCGCGCAGGGCGCGCTGCGCCTCGACCGTGCTCAATCGCTCGTCGACCAGGCGAACCGGGCACTCGACGGCTGATTGGATGTCCTCAGCCATCTCGCGGGCCGCTTGCGCGGCCAGGCCGTCGCCGCCCGAGAGCGTGCGGGGCAGGCCGACGTAGACGATGATCGCGGACCACTCATCGACCAGGGCGCGGATGCGTTCGACCGTGTGCTTGTCGCGGGAGAGGGTGACCTCGGGTACGGCCATGATGGCGTCCGGGTCGCTTCGCGCGACGCCCACGCGCACGCTCCCGACGTCGATCGCGAGCCGTACGCCGCGCGCCAGGTCTCAGCCCTCCCCGGCGCGCGACCTCACCAGGTCGCGAACGGCTTCGAATGCGGCGTCCAAGCCCCCGACGTTGGTACCACCGCCCTGAGCGATGTCGGCCTTGCCCCCGCCGCGCCCATCGACGGCCGGGAGTGCCGCCTGCAAGAGGTCGTTGGCGGTCAATCCGAGCTCGAGTGCGCGCGGGTTGACGACGGACACGAGCGAGACGCGGCCGTCGGCGATAGACGCACCGATCATCGCGACTCCCCTGTCTGGCCTGGCCGCGGCGCGTCCCTGCGTCGCCAGGTCGCGAAGGTCGTTGGCCGACAGCCCATCGGGAGCGCGATATGTCCAGACGCGGTAGTCGCCGAAGTCGTTGCCCTCACCGATGACGCCCTCGACATTGGACGTCAGGGTCGCGCTGCGCACGCGCTGAATCTCGCGCTCGGCCTCCTTGAGGCGCACCATCAACCCCTCGACGCGCTCGGGCAGCTCGTCGGGTCTGGCCTTCACCAGGGCTGTCAACTGGTCCACGATGAGGTGCTCGCGCGCGAGGTGACGATAGGCATCGACTCCGACGAGAGCCTCGACTCGTCGCACGCCGGCCCCGATCGAGCCCTCCGACAGGAATGTGACAACGCCGACCTGTCCCGATCGCTGGGCGTGCGTCCCACCGCACAGCTCGTGGGCCCAGTCGCCCACCGAGATGACCCGGACCTCCGCGCCGTACTTCTCGCCGAACAGCGCCATCGCACCGAAGGATCGTGCCTCGTCGAGTGTCATCACCTGGGCCATGACCTCGAGATCGGCCGACAGGACGTCGTTGACGCGCGCCTCGACATCGCGGAGCACCTGCGGGTTGACAGCTCCCTGGCTGGGGAAGTCGAAGCGCAGCCGACCCGGTGCGTTCTCGGAGCCCATCTGCGTGGCCGTCTCGCCGAGGAATTCCCTGAAGGCGCGATGGACCAGGTGCGTGGCGGTGTGAGCACGAGAGATGGCGCGGCGGCGTTCAATGTCGACCTCCCCCCTCGCCTCCGCTCCGACCGTGATCTCCCCATCGGCCACCGTCGCGCGGTGGATGAAGAGCCCTGGAACGGGCGTCTGCACGTCGTAGACCTCGAGTACGCCGCCCCCGGGCACGCGAATGCGGCCATGGTCGCCGAGCTGGCCACCCGCCTCCGCGTAGAAGGGGGTGCGATTGAGCACGATCTCGACATGCTCTCCCTCGCGGGCAACCGGGACGACGAGTCCATCGCGCAGGATGCCGGTGATGACGCCGTCCGTCTCGGTCTCGATGTAGCCCGTGAAGCCCGTGGTGCCGCCCGAGTCGAGGACCTCGCGATAGGCGGTCACGGGAGTGAGCCCGGCCTTGCGGGACCGAGCATCTGCCTTGGCTCGCTCGCGCTGCTCGGCCATCAACCGGCGAAATCCCTGCTCGTCGACCTCCAGCCCCTGCTCGCGCGCCATCTCGAGGGTCAGGTCGATCGGGAAACCGTAGGTGTCGTGCAGGACGAACGCCTGCTCTCCGCCGAGCAGGCTGCCTCCATTGGTGCGGACCTCGTCAGCAGCCACGTCGAAGATCTGCGTGCCAGTGCGCAGCGTCTGCAGGAAGTTTGCCTCCTCCTGCACCGACACCGTCTCGATGCGCCGGGCCTCATCGTTGAGCTCGGGGTACTGGGGCGCCATTGTGCGGATGGTCGTCTGCATAAGCTCGGCGATGGCCGGCTCCTCGCACCCCAGGATGCGCATGTTGCGAATCACCCGGCGCATGAGCCTGCGCAGGACGTAGCCACGACCCTCGTTTCCGGGCACGACTCCGTCGCTGATCAGGAACGCGCAGGTGCGGCTGTGGTCGGCGATCACGCGCAAGGCGACGTCGGACTTCGCGTCGGAGCCATAGCGAACCGCGGTCAACTCGCTCGCTCTGTCGAGGATCCCGCGGGTGGTGTCGATTTCGTAGATGTTGTCGACCCCCTGCAGGAGCGCGGCCATGCGCTCCAATCCCATTCCCGTGTCGATGTTCTTCGCGGGCAGGGCCTTGAGGATGTCGAAGTCCTCCTTCGACCGCACCACCGACAGCTCGTCCTGCATGAAGACGAGGTTCCACACCTCGAGATAGCGATCCTCGTCGGCGACCGGACCGCCCTCGCGCCCATGCTCGGGGCCGCGGTCGTAGTAGATCTCCGAGCAGGGCCCGCCCGGACCTGGCACTCCCATCGACCAGTAGTTGTCCTTGGCGCCGCGCCGCTGAATGCGATCCAAGGGCACCCCGACGCCGCGGTGCCAGATGTCGATGGCCTCGTCGTCATCGTCGTAGACGGTCACCCACAGTCGATCCTCTGGGAATCCGTAGCCGCCGTCGGACTCGCTGCCCGTCAGCAGCTCCCAGGCGTAGGGAATGGCTCGCGACTTGAAGTAGTCGCCGAAGGAGAAGTTGCCGGCCATCTGGAAGAAGGACGCGTGCCGTGTCGTCTTGCCTACTTCCTCGATATCGAGGGTGCGTACGCACTTCTGCACGCTGGTGGCAGTCGGGTAGGGCGGAGGTGCCTCGCCCAGGAAGTAGGGCTTGAAAGGGACCATGCCGGCGTTGACGAACAGCAGAGTGGGGTCGTCGAGGATAAGCGACGCCGACGGAATCACCTGGTGCCCGCGATTGGCGAAGAAGGTCAGGAATCGGGTGCGGATCTCCGCCGAGTCCATTACGCGGCTCCGTCGGCGGGGCGCGTGCGCGACTGGGCGAGGACCCGCGCTGCCGCGGCGCCGGTCGCGGCCGACGAGACCGGTGCCGTGACGGGACGAGGCGTGCCGCCCGCTGCCTGGATCAAGCTCCGCGCCTGGACAGCGAGGCCCGCCGCCGACCCCGTGGCCGCCTGGACGCTACCCACGACACCGCGCTCGCGCGCCTGCTCGAGCAACCGTTGACCGCGGCGGTAGGCCAGGACGCCGCCCGCGGCCCCGATCGCCACCCACACCAGGCGTCCCACAGCACCCTCCTCGGTCTCGCTCGGCTAGACCCTAATGCCTAGTCCGATCCCTCCGCGTCGAGTGCCGAGTCGATGCGCTGGAGGACCTCGCCCCATCGCGCCTCCGCGCCGTGTTCGGTCGGCACGTAGTAGCGGCGATCGATCAGCGGATCTGGCAGGTGCTGCTGGGCGACGATGCCCCCGGGCGCGTCATGGGGGTAGCGATACGTCGTCCCGTGACCGAGGCTTCGCGCCCCCGGGTAGTGCGCGTCCCGCAGGTGCGGCGGCACCGTGCCGATGCGTCCGGAGCGCACGTCGGCCTGCGCCGCGTCGATGGCCGTGATCACCGCATTGGACTTTGGGCTCAGCGAGAGGTGGATGGTGGCGTGGGCGAGAGTGAGTCGCCCCTCGGGCATGCCGATCATGGCAACGGCCTCGGCCGCGGCCACGGCCGTCTGGAGGGCGGAAGGATCGGCCATCCCGATGTCCTCGCTCGCCAGGATGATGAGCCGGCGGGCGATGAACCGAGCGTCCTCCCCCGCCTCGATCATGCGCGCGAGGTAGTGCAGGGCCGCATCGACGTCGCTGCCGCGCACGCTCTTGATGAAGGCGCTGATGACGTCGTAGTGCTGGTCACCGTCGCGGTCGTAGCGGACTGCCGCCGTCTGCACTGCGACCTCAACGTCGCTGAGCTCGATCGTCGCGCCACGGCCCCGAGTGGTCACCACGAGGCCTGCTGACGCCTCGAGAGCCGTCAGGAGCCGCCGCGCATCCCCACCGGCGAGCCGCAGCAACTGCTCGCGCGCGTCCAGAGCGACCTCGACCGCGCCGTCGAGGCCACGCTCGTCGTCAGCGGCACGGTCGATGAGTTGCGAGAGGTCCTCGTCCGTGAGGGGCTCGAGGGTGAGCACCAGGCTGCGGGACAGCAGAGGCGAGACCACGGAGAAACTGGGATTCTCGGTCGTCGCGGCGATGAGTGTGACCCAGCCGTTCTCGACGGCGGGCAGCAGAGCGTCCTGCTGGGTCTTGCTGAACCGGTGGACCTCGTCGATGAACAGGACCGTGCCTCGGTCATGCAGGGCGAGCTGATTGCGCGCCGCATCGATGACCTCGCGGACCTCTTTGACGCCAGCGGTCACCGCCGACAGTTCGACGAAGCGACGCCCTGTCGCCGTGGAGACCATGCTCGCGAGAGTTGTCTTGCCCGTGCCCGGAGGACCCCACAGGATGACGGAGACGGCCGCACTCGGGTCGCCGTCCAGCAAACGTCGAAGTGGCGAACCCTCGGAGATCAGGTGCCGCTGACCCACGAGGTCATCGAGAGTGCGCGGGCGCATGCGCACGGCCAGCGGGGCACCGGGGCGATCGGGTCCGGCGCCGGCGTCAAAGAGGCTGGCGGTCATGGCGAGCGAGCCTACGCGGGCTCGACATCGCCTGTCGGAGCGCGACCAGGCACCCAACCGGAGCGATAGCGACCGGCCTCATGAAAGCCCACGCTCCGGTAGAGCGCCGCAGCCGCCGCGTTGCCGGCGTACATCTCCAGGTAGGCCTCGGGCGCACCGCGCGCGAAAGCAGCGGACACCAGCGCGGCCGTCACCGCGCGGCCGTGACCGCGATCGCGCGCACCAGGGTCGGTGCAGATGCTCACCAGGTGCGGTACCCCGTCGGCGATGACGGTCTGTGCTCCGACCGCGACGAGGCGGTCACCTTCGGTGACACCCACCCAGCGACGGATAGAGGGGTGGCCGGACATCAAGTAGGCGGATTCTGAGTGCGCGAGGAGCGGATCGATCCGCGCATCGAACGGGTCAAGTTCCTCGGTGCCGACCGCCCAGTCCGACAATCGAGCGGACGCTGCAGCCGGAGTGATGACCCAGATCGACCAGTGCCCGGGATCGGCAATCCGCAGGCGCTCGGGCAGGAGTGGATAGACGTGGTCGTGTACGTGGATTCCATCCACCCGATGCCGCTCGGCGAGCTCGTCGACCAGTTGCGTCACGCGTGCAGGATCATCGCCGAGGGCACTCACCCAGCATTCGCCCGCACGGCGCCCCGGCCTGATGAACGCGACAAGGTCGTCGTCGATCAGGTAGTCGAGGACCTGCGCGTCGTCGAGGCAGTAGCGCAGGAAGGGATCGTCAGGCCGGGCTTGGCGCAGCGGGTGCTGCATCGATGCCGGCCTCCTTGCGCTGCTTGGCAGTGATGGGCGTGGGCGCTCCGGTGAGCGGGTCCTGCCCCCCGCCGGTCTTGGGGAAGGCGATCACGTCGCGGATGCTCGACGCACCGGCAAGGAGCATGGCGACGCGATCGATACCGAAGGCGATGCCGCCATGAGGGGGCGGCCCGTATTGGAAAGCCTCGAGCAGAAAGCCAAACTTCGACTGAGCCTCGTCCTCGGACATGCCGAGCAGCGTGAAGACCCGCTCCTGCACGTCGCGCCGGTGGATACGCACCGAGCCGCCGCCGATCTCGTTGCCGTTGCACACCATGTCGTAGGCCCATGCGAGGGCCTCGCCGGGTGCGGACTCGAAGGTGTCGATCCAGGCGGAGTTGGGCGACGTGAAGGGATGGTGCACGGCCGTCCAGCCCTGCGTGCCGTCGTCTTCCTCCGTGCGCTCGAACATCGGCGCATCGACCACCCAGAGAAAGGACCATGCCGACTCGTCGATGAGTCCGAGGCGATGGCCGATCTCCACTCTGGTCGCGCCGAGCAGCGCACGCGCATCCGACACGGGGCCTGCGGCGAAGAACGCGCAATCCCCGGGCGACGCACCCACGGCGGCCAGCAGTCCCGCGCGCTCGGCTTCGGAGAGGTTCTTGGCGACCGGGCCGCCAAGCTCGCCGTCGGCCCCGAAGGTGACGTAGGCAAGGCCCTTGGCGCCGCGCTGCTTGGCCCACTCCTGCCACGCGTCGAACTGACGTCGAGGCTGGTCCGCCCCCCCGGGCATGACGACCGCTCCGACATAGGGCGCCTGGAACACGCGGAAGGGTGTCTCGCGGAAGTAGTCGGTGAGGTCGACGAGCTCGAGGCCAAAGCGCAAGTCGGGCTTGTCGGTGCCGAACCGACGCATGGCCTCGGAGTAGGGCATGCGGGGAACCGCGCCGATGTCGACTCCGAGGATGCCCTGCCACAGTGCACGGACGATGGCCTCGCCCACCTCGATGACATCCTCCTGCTCGATGAAGGACATCTCGATGTCGAGCTGGGTGAACTCCGGCTGGCGATCTCCGCGGAAATCCTCGTCGCGATAGCAGCGGGCGATCTGAAAGTAGCGCTCCATGCCTGCGACCATGAGGAGCTGCTTGAACAGTTGCGGCGACTGCGGCAGCGCGTACCAGTTGCCAGGCTGCAGCCGTGCGGGCACCAGGAAGTCTCGGGCGCCCTCGGGCGTGGACGCCGTCAGCGTGGGCGTCTCAATCTCAACGAAGTCACGCGCGAGCAGCGTGTCGCGGCAGATCTGATTGAGCTTGGAACGCATGCGGAGGTTGTCGCCCACGGAGGGCCGACGCAGGTCGAGGTAGCGGTAGCGCAGGCGCGCCTCCTCGCCGATCGTCGCGCGGTCGTCGACCGGGAAGGGAAGCGGCGCGGCGGGGCTGAGCACCTCGACCTCGCTGGCCTCCACCTCGAGGCTGCCGGTGGGGATGTCGGGGTTCTCGTTGCCCTCCGGGCGGCGCCGCACGGTGCCGACAATTCGCAGGCAGTACTCGTCGCGCAAGCCGTGCGCCACGTCGGGATCGTTGATGACCACCTGGACGACCCCGCTGGCATCGCGCAGGTCGAGGAAGGCGACTCCACCGTGGTCGCGCCGCCGGTCCACCCAGCCCGCGAGCGTGATGTCGGCACCTTCGTCTGCGCTCGTCAGCGTGCCGGCCCGGTGCGTGCGGATCACGATGCTCCCTCGTCGCTGTCGGTCGCGGCCACCACGCGGGGCCGCAGGTCAGTATCGGGGGGCGTCCACGTGGTGGCATCAGCGCCTACCTGCTCGCCGCTGCGAATGTCCTTCACTGTGTCGCCGGCCGGGTCGGGGAACCACACGAAAGGGATCCTCCGGCGGTCGGCGTATTTGATCTGCTTGCCGAACTTGTCGGCCCGGGCAGCCACCTCGCAGGGAATCCCCCGGGCCCTGAGTTGATGGGCGACGCCATCGCTCGCCTCGCGAGAGCCCTCGTCAACGACGGCGACGAGCACGGCCGAGGGAACCGGACGAGATACCTCCACCAGATCGCGCCCGAGAAGCAGGGCCACCAGGCGGGTAACTCCGAGGGAGATCCCCACCCCTGGATAGGTCGTGCGCCCATCGGAGGCGAGGGAGTCGTAACGGCCACCGGAGCAGATCGACCCGAAATCCTCGAAGCCCACGACCTGTGTCTCGTAGACGGTGCCGGTGTAGTAGTCCAGGCCGCGGGCGACGTGGAGGTCGACAAGCGCTGCGCCCGGGTGATCGCGGTTGACGGCCCTGATCACCTCGGCGAGCTCCGCGAGGCCCTGGTCGAGCAATGGGTCGGAGACGCCCAGCGCGCGCACCCGTTCGACGAACGAATCATCCGCGGCCCGGATATCGGCCAGGTCGAGGCAGGCGGTGGCCTGGTCCGGTCGCAATCCCGCCTCGACGAGGAGCGCCATGACCTTCTCGCGGCCGATCTTGTCGAGCTTGTCGATCGCCCTGAGCACCGCCGGGATGTCGTCCACTCCGAGGCCGCGATAGAACCCCTCGAGGACCTTGCGGTTATTGAGGCAGATGATCGTCGGAGGCATAGGCAGTGACGCAAAGACCTCGGCCATGATGATGGCCATCTCCGCGTCATGGTGCCCGGCCAGGTGGTCCACGTCGATGATGTCGATGTCTGCCTGGGTGAACTCGCGGAAACGCCCCTCCTGGGGTCGTTCACCGCGCCACACCTTTTGAATCTGATAGCGGCGCAGGGGAAATGCCAGCTGACCGGCGTTTTCGACGATGTAGCGGGCGAAAGGCACGGTCAGGTCGAAGTGGAGGGCGAGTCGTCCATCGTCATCGCCGTGCAGACGGTGAACCGCATAGACCTCCTTGTCGATCTCGCCCTTGCGCAGCAGAACGTCGATGGGCTCGACCGATCGGGTCTCCAAGGACGTGAAGCCGTGCAGCTCGAACACCCGCCGGGCCGTGTCGAGGACCTGCAACTCGACCAGTCGCCCGTCGGGCAGCCACTCGGGGAATCCCGACAGGCTCGCCTTCACCGCCATCACAGCCCCCTCGTCGGTGGGCCCAGCAGGGGTCGGCCGCCGGCGAGCTCCACGAGGAAGGGATTCTGGGACCGCTCCTGACCGATGGTGGTGAGCTCGCCATGACCTGGCATAACGACGGTGTCGTCGTCTAGAGGCCATACGACGCGCCGCAGGCTCTCCTGCATGGCGACGGGATCGCCTCCTGGAAGGTCCGTGCGCCCGATGGAGCCGGCGAAGAGCAGATCGCCGCTGATCATGACGGGTGGCCGGTTGCCATCTCGTGGGGCGATGAAGGCCGCGGAACCCTCCGTGTGGCCGGGTGCGTGGGCCACGACAAGCGGCACGCCCGCGATGTCGAGTGACGCGCGGTCTGCGAAGGTGCGCACGTCGTGCGGCTCGGTGAGTTCGAGGGCACCCTTGGTCATGGACATCAGCTGATCGCGCGCGGCGGCGAAACTCGAACCCAGCGGATCTGCGAGTCGATAGCGGTCGTCCTCGTGGATGTAGGCAGGAATATCAGCACCCGCCGTCAAGGGGGCAACCGACCACACATGATCGACGTGGCCATGCGTCAGCAGGACGGCGACGGGGCGCAGCCGGTGCTCACGCAGCACGTCGGCCAGTGGCTCCAGGGAGTCCTGGCCGGGATCGACCACGAGGCAGTCCTCGCCCTCCGCGGTTGCGACCACATAACAATTCGTGCCCCAGGCACCCGCGGGGAAGCCGGTCACGAACACAGTGGCCTCCGGGAGTGTGCGGGCGAGGGGCGTGCCGAGCCTACCGGGGGCGCCTTCGTAGACTCCCGGGTCGGCGCTCCCCCGTCCGGGATCTGCGCCACGAGGAGGGGACGTGACGACGAACAAGCGCAAGCGTGAGCTCGCGAGGGCCAAGGCCGAGCGCCAGGCAGCCAAGCGCGCCGAGTCCGCGCAGCGCCGTCGCCGTCGCAATCAGGTGATCGCTGTTCTCGCCGTGCTCGTCGTGATCGGCGGCGCCATCGCGTGGTACGTCGTGAGCCGTCCAGCCGAGGCACCCATCGATGCGGCCATTCCGACCGAGAGCGCGGCCCCCAGCGACAATCCGGCGCCGACCGACAGCCCCGCCCCTACCGACACCGCCGCGCCGAGCGACACAGCCGCGCCGAGCCC
>CAINGG010000516.1 GCA_903848435.1 uncultured Actinomycetes bacterium
GATGAGACCGGAGACCGCGAGTGTCGGCGTGGCCGGCGTGAAGATCTGTCGAGCGAGCACGGGATGGTCGCCATCGAGGTTGAGGAAGGAGTCGTCGAGGAAGGGGAAGTGCGCGAGGTAGCCGGTGCAGAAGACGACGACGTCGATGTCGGCCGATGTGCCGTCGGTGAAGTGCACGGTCGAGCCCTCGAAGCGGTCGATGTCGGGCTTGGGCTGGATGTCGCCGTGGCCCACGTAGTAGACGAGCTGCTGGTTGACGATCGGATGAGTCTCGAAGAACTCGTGGTCAGGCTTGCGCAGCCCGAACTTCTCGAAGTCGCCGACCGTCAGGCGCAGCACAGTCTTGAACATGACCCGGCGGAGTCCCAGGGGCAGGCGAAGGGCCAGCAGCAGGTCGGCGGTCTGGTCGGACGGGCGACCGAAGGCGTACTTGGGGTTGTAGTAGTAGCCGCGGCGCGTGGAGTGGTAGGTCTCCTTCGCATTTTGCGCGCTCTCGACCGCGACGTCGCAGCCGGTGTTGCCGGCACCCACGACGAGCACGCGCTTGCCGCGGATCACATCGGCGCTCTTGTAGTGCGCGGAGTGCCGGATCTCGCCGGTGAAGGTGTCCTGGGCGGGGTACTGCGGGATCTTCGGCCACCAGTTGTGGCCGTTGGCGATGACGACACCCGCGTACTGCATCGTGGTCTCCTCGCCGGACTCGCGGTTGCGCACGGTGACGTCCCAACGGTCGCCATCAGTAGGCACGACGCTGACGACCTCGCTGTTGAAGTGCAGGTGGTCGAAGAGCCCGAAGTGCTCGGCGTACGACCGGAAGTAGCGATGGATCTGCCAGTGGGACGGGTAGTCCGGGTAGGCGTCGGGCATCGGGAAGTCGGGGAACTGCGTGAAGGGCTTGGTCGAGATGAGGTGGGTCGACTCGTAGACGCGGGAGTTCTCGGCGTGGAAGTTCCAGTTGCCGCCCAGGTCGGTGTCGCGCTCGAAGCCGTCGGCGGGAATCCCGAGCTGGAGGAGGTTCTTCAGGGCCGACAGGCCGTGGGGGCCGGCCCCCACGACGGCCCAGGCGTCGCCGCGATCGATCACGCTCATGGGCCCAGCATCCTGGGGGCCCGGCACCCGCGCAAACGGGGGCGGCGTCCCCCGGTTTCGGGACAAATCGGTCGCTCAGGAGTAGCGTCCGCCCAACGGAACTATCGATCGGGGGATCGCGTGACTGTTCCGAGGGAATCCGACCGGCTGCTCACTCCAGCCGAGGTCGCGCATCTGTTCCGTGTCCACCCCAAGACGGTGTCGCGCTGGGTGTCCAGCGGCAAGCTCTCGGCGGTTCGCACACTCGGCGGCCACCGGCGCTATCGCGCCTCTGAGGTCTACGCCCTGCTGGACGAGAGCGGCATCGGCGCCCCCGTCGAGTCCGTCGGCCCTTAGGACGTCAGAGCAGGTCCGAAGTAGCGCGGGAACGTCGACTCGTGCGACTCGCGTAGTTCGGCAAGCGGCACGGTGAAGACATCGGTGAACTGCAGCACCTGCTCACCCGGGTAACCGGCCTCGTCGCCGAGACCTGAGTCGACGGCCCCGATGCGGTGCGTGGGCAATCCACGCGCCGCGCACATGGCGGTGAAGCGCATTTCCTCGGAACGCGGCACGACGACGATGGCGCGGCCGGGTGACTCGGACCACAGGAACGTGGCGGGTTCGATGGCGTCGGGAGCCCAGAAGCGAGCGCCGACCCCGGACCGCAGTGCCATCTCGATCAGCGCCTGGGCGACACCTCCGTCGGCGACATCGTGCGCGGCTGTCAGCATGCCGTCGCGGGATCCGGCGATGAGGATGTCGGCGAGCAGCTTCTCGCGCTCGAGGTCGGCCTGCGGTGGCGTCCCGCCGAGGTGCGCGTGCTCCGCATGGGCCCACTCGCTGCCGGCAAAGTCCTCGCGGGTGTCACCGAGGAGGTAGATGACCTCGCCGTCGGGGCCCCACGCCATCGGGGTGCGGCGTTCGACGTCGTCGATGACACCGAGCACGCCGACGACAGGAGTGGGCAGGATCGCGGTGTCGCCGGTGGAGTTGTAGAAGCTCACGTTGCCGCCGGTCACCGGGATACCGAGCTCGAGGCAGCCGTCGGCCAGCCCGCGGACGGCTTCGGCGAAGGTCCACATGACACCGGGATCCTCCGGCGAGCCGAAGTTGAGGCAGTTGGTGACGGCCAGGGGCCGCGCGCCGGTGACCGCGACATTGCGATACGCCTCCGCGAGGGCGAGCCGTGCGCCGTTGTAGGGGTCCAGGCGAACGAATCGGCCATTGCAGTCGGTGGCGATAGCCACGCCTAGCCCAGACTCCTCGTCGATGCGGATCATGCCGGCGTCCTCGGGCTGGGCGAGCACCGTATTGCCGAGCACATAGCGGTCGTACTGGCTGGTGACCCACCTCTTCGATGCGAGGTTGGGCGTGCCCGCCATACGCACGAATGTCGCGCGCAGCTCATCGGGCGTCGACGGTCGCGGGAGCGAATTGGCGTCGTTCGCCTTCAGCGCATCGAGTTGGTCCGGGCGAGCGATGGGCCGGTTGTAGACCGGGCCCTCGTGGGCGACGGTGCGCGGCGGCACGTCGACGATGCGCTCACCGTGCCAGTCGATGGTGAGGCGACCGGAGTCGGTCACCTCGCCGATGACGACGGCCTCGACCTCCCACTTGCGGCAGATCGCCATGAACGCATCCACGTTGGCTGGCGTCACGATGGCGCACATGCGCTCCTGCGACTCGCTCATGAGGATCTCCTCCGGCGAGAGCGTCGGGTCGCGCAGGATGACGCGGTCGAGGTGCACGTGCATGCCGCCTTCGCCGTTGGACGCAAGCTCGCTGGTCGCGCACGAGATGCCCGCTCCGCCAAGATCCTGAATGCCCTCGACCAGGCCAGCGTGGAGCACTTCGAGCGTGCACTCGATGAGCAACTTCTCCATGAACGGATCGCCCACCTGCACGCTCGGCCGCTTTGCAGGACCATCGGCATCAAAGGTCTCGCTGGCAAGCACCGAGACGCCGCCGATGCCGTCGCCGCCGGTGCGCGCGCCGTAGAGGATGACGAGGTTGCCGACACCCTTCGCCGAGGCGAGGTGGATCTCCTCATGCTTCATCGCGCCGACGCACAGGGCGTTGACGAGTGGATTGCCGGCGTACGTCGGATCGAAGACGACCTCGCCGCCGATATTGGGTAGGCCGAGGCAGTTGCCGTAGCCGCCGACCCCTGCGATGACGCCGGGCAGCACGCGCCTGGTGTCGGGTGCGTCCGCCGGTCCGAAGCGCAGCGGATCCATCACCGCAAGCGGTCGCGC
>CAINGG010000517.1 GCA_903848435.1 uncultured Actinomycetes bacterium
ACCCACCAGGCGATCACCCGGCAGGTACACGCGCTCGAAGAGCACCTCGCGGGTGGGCAAACCGTGAATGCCGAGCTTGCGTTCGGGGGCGCCGAACGACACGCCCTCGTCCTCGCGATGCACGACGAAGGCGGAGATGCCCTTGCTGCCCGCATCCGGATCGGTGACAGCCAGGACCGTGTAGAAGTCGGACTCCCCGGCGTTGGTGATCCAGCTCTTCTGGCCGCTGAGGATCCAGCCATCACCATGGGGTACGGCGCGCGTCTTCATGGCAGACGCGTCGCTTCCTGATTCGCGCTCCGACAGGCAGTAGGAGAAGATCGCGTCTCCGGTGGCAACCGCCGGGAGATAGCGCTGGAGGAGTGCGTCGTCGCCCGCCACCATCAGCGGCATCGTGCCGAGCTTGTTGACGGCGGGGATGAGCGAGGTCGACGCACAGACGCGCGCGATCTCCTCGATCACGATGCATACGGCGAGCGCATCTCCGCCCTGGCCGCCGTAGGCCTCGGGTATGTGGATGGCGTGGAAGCCGGCCGCCACCAGGGTGTCGTAGATGTCACGCGGGAACTCGCCGGAGGCGTCGATCTCCGACGCGCGCGGAGCGATCTTGTCGTCGGCGAGGCGGCGTACCGCTTCGCGGAGCTCGCCATGCTCGTCGGGAAGGGCGAACACGGCAAAGTCCGGATTGGATTCGAGCGGCACGACGCGCCTCCTTCCTGGTGCCTCCGAGCCTACGCATCCGGTCTAGGCTCGCGGCGTGCGGCTGAGCGTGGTGGGGACCGGCTACCTCGGGGCGACCCATGCCGCCTGCATGGTCGAACTCGGCCACGAGGTCGTCGGCCTCGACACCGATGCGGCCAAGGTGGCTGCGCTATCGCAGGGCCGGGTGCCCTTCTGGGAGCCCGGACTCGATGCCGTCCTGCAGCGCGGACTCGACTCCGGTCGCCTTCGCTTCACGACCGATCCGGGCGAGGCCATGGGCGCGCGCGTGCACTTCCTGTGCGTCGGCACCCCGCAGCGAGCCGACTCGCCCGCCGCTGACCTGTCACAGGTCAACGGAGCCGTCGACGCGCTGCTGCCCGTGCTCGACGCTGGCGCCCTGCTCGTGGGCAAGTCGACCGTGCCGGTCGGCACCGCGGCCGCCATCGCGGACAAAGTGCGGCCCACCGGCGCGCGCGTGGCGTGGAACCCGGAGTTCCTGCGCGAAGGACACGCGGTCGAGGACACGCTCCGGCCCGATCGCCTCGTCTTCGGAGTGCGCGACCCCGGCGACGAAGCCGTGCTCCGCGAGGTCTACGCCCCGCTGCTCGACGCCGGCACGCCGCTGCTCGTCACCGACTTCGCCACCGCCGAGCTCGTGAAGGTGGCGGCCAACGCCTTCCTCGCCACCAAGATCTCCTTCATCAACGCCATGGCCGAGGTCTGCGAGGCAACCGGGGGCGACATCGTCACCTTGTCAGCGGCCCTCGGCATGGACCCGCGCATCGGCCCGCAGTTCCTGCGCGCCGGTCTCGGCTTCGGCGGCGGCTGCCTGCCCAAGGACATCCGCGCGTTCATGGCGCGCGCGGGTGAACTCGGCGTCGACGAGGCCTTGATGTTCCTCCGCGACATCGACGACATCAACATCCGACGTCGTCAGCACACAGTGGATCTCGCGATCGAGGCGCTTCACGGCAGCGCCACAAAGCGCACCATTGCCGTGTGGGGAGCGGCATTCAAGCCGGACAGCGACGACGTGCGCGACTCACCCGCCCTCCACGTCGCACGCGCCCTGCACGACGCGGGTGCGCGGGTCGTGGTGCACGATCCACGGGCGATCGACAATGCACGGGCGCTCTTCCCCGACCTGGAGTACGCCGACACCGCCGAGGAGGCGGCCCGGGGAGCCGATGTGCTTCTTTTGCTCACCGAATGGCGCGACTACACCGGCATCGACCCTGCCGACGTGCTCCCGCTCATGACGACTCCCACAGTCATCGACGCGCGCAATGCACTCGACGTGGGGCGCTGGCGAAGCGCCGGGTGGACCTATCGGGCGCTGGGGCGACCGACGGCCTAGCGGCGTCCCCACGCGATGGCCGGACAGTTGTCCATGACGACGTCCAGGCCGGCATCGATCGCGCGCTGCGCCGC
>CAINGG010000518.1 GCA_903848435.1 uncultured Actinomycetes bacterium
CGAGACCCTCACCGGCATCGCGCTCAGTCAGTTGATCAGGCCCGGCGCTCCCGTCGTCTTCGGCTCCTTCCTGTCCAACATCGACATGCAGTCGGGCTCACCGCAGTTCGGAACGCCGGAGTCCGCCATCGGCCTGCTGTGCACCGGCCAGATCGCCCGCCACTTCAACCTGCCGTTCCGCACGGGCGGCGGCCTCAATTCCTCGCAGACCGCCGACGGCCAGGCGGCCTTCGAGTCGCTCATGACGATGCTGCCGACGTTCCTGGCCGGCACCAACTTCGTCATGCACACGGCGGGCTGGCTCGAGGGCGGACTCGTCGCCGGCTACGAGAAGTACGTCATCGACGTCCAGATCCTGGAGTCGCTGGAGCGCGAGTTCACCCCGGTTGACTTCGACGATGAGGCCCTGGCCTTCGGGGCCCACGAGGAGGTCGGCGCGGGCGGGCACTTCCTGGGCGCCGAGCACACGATGGAGCGCTTCCGCACCTGCTTCTACCGACCCTTCCTGTGGAACTCCGACAACTTCGAGCGCTGGACCCGCCTGGGTGCCCGCGACGTGGTCGAGCGGGCACGCGAGGTCTACGAGAAGAAGCTCGAGGACTACGAACAGCCGCCCCTCGACGACGCCATCCGCGCCGAACTCGAGGAATACATCGTCAAGCGACGGGCCGAATTGGGAGACTGAGACCCCGCCCCCGAGGAGGTCTCCATGGCCCTGCGCCGATACGTGGCCATCGCGGCCGCGCTCGTGGCCCTGCCGGTTCTCGTCTGCGCACCCGTGCAGGCGCAGTCCACCGCCAAGACGCTGGTCTTCGACGTCGAGCTGAGGCCCGTTGGCTCGGATGGCTACGAGCTGCCCGGTGATGTCACGTATGGCCAGGGGCGGCTCGTCGGCACGACCACGTGGGGTCGTCGCGCGGCCAACGTCGATTGGATGTGCAGTCACATCGCCACGGACGGCACCGGTCCGGTGAGCGACCTCGTGACCATCACGCGCTCCGACGGCGCTGTCCTCGCCCTGGCCGTCTCCGGCTGGGTGACGGACGGGCGCCTGCGCGGCACGGTGGAGATCATCGGGGGTAGGGGCGCCTACCGCGGCGCCACGGGCACCGGCACGGTGGTGGGGCGCAGCGGGGAGGCCCTGCTGTCGCTGACCGTCACCCAGGGCAGCGGACGAGCGGCGCCACGTCACGGCATCGGCTGCTAGCTCCCCAACCGCCCCTTACGCGGATGTCGACGGCCATAGGGTGACGGCATGGCCAGGGGATACGACTACATCATCGTGGGCGGCGGGTCCGCCGGGCTCGTCCTCGCCAACCGCCTGACGGAGGACCCGTCGACGACCGTCCTCGTGCTCGAAGCCGGGCGGCCGGACTACCCCTTCGACGTCTATGTCCACATGCCCGCGGCGCTCACCTTCCCGATCGGCAACCCGCTCTACGACTGGATGTACGCATCGCAACCCGAGCCATTCATGAACGATCGCCGGGTCAACCACGGCCGCGGCAAGATCCTCGGCGGCTCGAGTTCGATCAACGGCATGATCTTCCAGCGCGGCAACCCGCTCGACTACGAGCGCTGGGCCGCCGACCCGGGCATGGACACGTGGGGCTACGCCCACTGCCTGCCGTACTTCAAGAAAATGGAGGACTGCCGCGCCGGCGCTGACGAGTGGCGGGGCAAGGACGGACCGCTCATCCTCGAGCGCGGAAAGACCGAAAACCCGCTCTTCGCGGCATTCTTCGCCGCCGTGCAGGAAGCCGGTCACGAGATCACCTCCGATGTCAACGGCTACAAGCAGGAGGGCTTCGCGGCCTTCGACCGCAACGTCCACGACGGACGGCGCTACTCCGCTACCAAGGCCTACCTGCGCCCTGCGGCTTCGCGGCCCAATCTGACCGTCAAGACCCGCGCCCACGTGACCCGCGTCCTGCTCGAGACCTCGTCCGGCACCCCGACGGCGACGGGCGTCGAAGTCTCGCTGGGCGGCAAGCGGCCGATTCAGGTCCGTGGCTCGGAGGTCATCCTGTGCGGCGGCGCGTTCAACTCCCCGCAGTTGCTGCAGCTGTCCGGCATCGGCAACGCCGACGACCTCAGCTCGGTCGGCGTCAAGCCGGTGCACGACCTGCCGGGCGTGGGCGAGAACCTGCAGGATCATCTCGAGGTCTACGTGCAGCACGCCTGCACCCAGCCGGTGTCGCTCAACCCCAACCTGCAGTTCTGGCGACGGCCCTTCATCGGCGCGCAGTGGCTCTTCCTGCGGTCGGGGCCCGGCGCGTCCAATCACTTCGAGGCCGGCGGGTTCATCAGGAGCAATGACGAGGTCGCGTACCCGAACCTGATGTATCACTTCCTGCCGATCGCCGTTCGCTATGACGGCACGGCACCCGCGGGAGGTCACGGCTACCAGGTGCACATCGGCCCAATGTATTCCGATGCGCGCGGCAAGCTGTGGATCACCGGCCCCGACCCCTTCGCCCCGCCGGCGTTTCGCTTCAACTACCTGTCGACCGAGCAGGACCGCCGCGAATGGGTCGAGGCGATCCGCAAGACGCGCGAGATCCTCGAACAACCCGCGTTCGCGCCTTACAGCGGCGGCGAGATCTCACCCGGACCCGAGGTCGAGTCCGACGAGCAGATCCTCGATTGGGTACGCCGTGATGGCGAGACGGCCTACCACCCGTCGTGCACGGCTCGCATGGGCATCGATGAGATGTCCGTCGTCGATCCGCTGACCATGCGCGTCCACGGCACGCAGGGACTGCGCGTCGTCGACGCGTCCGCGATGCCCTACATCACCAACGCCAACCTCTACGCGCCGACGATGATGATGGCCGAGAAGGCAGCCGACCTGATTCGCGGCAACACGCCCCTGGCCCCGGAGGCCGTGCCCTTCTATCGTCACCGCAAGGAGGCGTCGAGCCATGCCTGACCTCTACATCGACGGTGCCTGGGTCGCGGCAGCCGAAGGCGGTACCCGTGAGATCCGCTGCCCGGCCGACGGA
>CAINGG010000519.1 GCA_903848435.1 uncultured Actinomycetes bacterium
CGGAGCATCGCGCTCCAGGACGTGCCGATCGACGTGCAGCACGCCGTCCTTGCCGCGGAGGACCGAGACTTCTACAACCACAGCGGCTTCTCGCCTGTCGGCATCGGGCGTGCCGTCTGGAACAACGTCCGGGGCGGCTCGGTGCAGGGCGGCTCGACCATCACGCAGCAGTACGCCAAGAATGCCTACCTCAGTTCCGAACGATCCTTCGTACGCAAGGCACGCGAACTCGTGCTGTCGGTGAAGCTCGAGTCGACGGTCAGCAAGGACCAGATCCTCGGCGACTACCTCAACACCATCTACTTCGGCCGCGGTGCCTACGGCATCGAGGCGGCATCGCTCGCCTATTTCGGCATGTCGGCGGCCGACCTCGACTACAACCAGGGAGCCGTGCTGGCGGCCCTCATCCGCGCGCCGAGCTACTACTCGGATAACCGCAAGGACCTCAAGGCCCGCTGGAAGTGGGTGCTTGACGGCATGGTCGAGTCAGGCTGGCTCACGCCCACGCAGCGCGCGAAGGCGCAGTTCCCGGAGATCCGCAAGCCCGCCAACTCCAATCGACTGGGCGGCCAGGTTGGCTACCTGCTCGAGGCGGTCAAGTCCGATCTACGCGAGGTCGGCTACTCCGACCAGGAGATCGAGGCCGGCGGGCTGCGCATCATCACCACGTTTGACAAGGACGCGCAGGCCGCGGCCGAGGCCGCCGTCGCCGAGGTCGGGCCAACTGTCGGCACCGAGGGTCTTCGCATCGGCCTGGCCGCCGTCCGCCCCGGCACCGGCGAGGTCATCGCGATGTACGGCGGCCCCGACTACGTCACGGACCCGATCAACAACGCGACCCGCGCGTTCGCGCAGGCCGGATCGACGTTCAAGCCCTTCGCACTCACCGCCGCCCTGGAGCAGGGCATCACCTTGGACTCGGTCTGGAACGGCGACTCCCCGCAGGACATCTCCGGCTACAACGTGCACAACTACGGCGACAACTCCTTCGGCGACATCACGCTGACGGAGGCGACGGCACTGTCGGTCAATACGGTCTACGTGACGGTGGAGAGTGAGGTGGGCGTCGACAACGTCGCGGATGCGGCCTACAAGCTGGGCCTGCCGGTGGACACCCCCGGGCAGTCGCCGGACACCCTTGACCTCACCTTCGTGCTCGGCACGGCTTCGCCCTCCGGTGTCGCGATGGCTTCGACGTACTCCACGTTCGCCGCGCGCGGTCAGCACACCGGATGGTCGACCGTGAAGCAGGTCTATGGCACCAATGGCGGCCTGCAGTACGAGTGGTCGCCCGAGATCGACCAGGCGGTGCCGAGCGAGGTGGCCGACACGGTGACCAGCGCCCTGCAGTCGGTGGTCAACTCGGGCACCGCGACCGGCGCACTGGCCCTGGGTCGCCCGGCGGCGGGCAAGACGGGCACCAGTAACGACAACAAGTCGATGTGGTTCGTCGGCTACACACCGCAACTCTCGACCGCCGTGCTCATGGCCAAGGAGGATGCGCAGGGTAATCCGATCCCGCTCGACGGACTCGATGGTGGTGCACCCGCCTACGGTGGCGGTGGCTATCCGGTCGCGATCTGGACGGCGTTCAACCAGGCTGCGTTGGCCAACCTCCCCGCCGAGGACTTTGTCGTCCCCGCGCCGACGGTGTCGCCCCCGCCATCCAGCAGCTCGCCATCCCCGTCGAGCAGTTCGCCATCGCCGACGCCGACACCGACACCCACACCGACGCCCACGCCGACACCGACACCGGAGCCGACGCCGACGGATACGCCGACCCCCACGGAATCACCCACACCGACACCGGAGCCGACGGTCACGGGCGATCCGCCGTAGAGCATGAACGGACTCTGACCGGTGGCCCACCAGCGGGCCCGTACCCTGTGCAGACCACCGAAAGGACCCTCATGGCCACGACCAGCCCCATCTGGAAGAACGAGCCCGACAAGCACGACTACCCGGCCGCGGCCAACTACCTCAGCCTGATCGCCGACGCGGACCTCGTGGATCACCTGGTCAAGAAGCTGAAGAAGGCTCCCCTCGTGACCTACAAGGCCAAGGATCTCCTGCGCGCCTCCGGACTGGCGCTTCTTCCGCTGGACGATGCGCATGTCAAGGAAGACCTGGCCAAGGTGGTGAAGGGCGTCAAGCTCTCGCCGGTCTTGCTCGTGCGGGGCAGCATTGAGTTAGGCCTGCCGACGACCATCGCCGATGGCTACCACCGCGTGTGCGCGAGTTACCACCTGGCTGACGACACCGACATCCCGGCCCGCATCGTCGACCTGCCTCAACTGGGCAAGCAGGTCGCGCACGAGGTCGTCCAGCAGGCTGCCAAGAAGCGGTCCGGGAAGTAGTCGACGCGTGAGCGGGGGCAGCCAGCCCGACTTCATCCTCCCCACCCGGGAGGACTCTGTCGTGCGGGCGAGCACCCCTGTCATCGGTGGGCCGATCGGTCGATTCGCCCGCATCGGCGGCGAGGGGTTCTGGACGCCGATCCGCGCCCTGATCCTGCTCGCCACGCTCGCTTACATGCTGGGCGCGTTGATCGACTGGCCCTGCATGTCGAACGGTTGGGTGTCGCCGGACAACTACGAGCACCTCTGCTATTCCGATATCCCGCCGCTCTACGGTGGCCGCGGATTCGCCGACGGCTTTTTCCCCTACCTGCAGGTGCCGCCCAACGGCGAGATCCTCGAGTATCCGGTGCTGACCGGGGTCTTCATGCAGATGGCCGCATGGATCACGAAGGCGATCCTGGTGATCGCCCCGTCTGCTGCACCGTCGCTGACCTTCTTCGTGATCAACGCGATCCTGCTCTTCCCGTTCTTCCTGATGGCGGTCATCTGCGGCGCGCGGATCGTCAAGGCCAGGCCCTGGGATGCCGCGATGATCGCGCTGGCCCCGACGATCGTCCTGGCCGGCCTCATCAATTGGGACTTCATCCCCATCGGCCTGGTGATGTGGTCGCTCCTCCTGTGGTCGCGGCGCATGGAGTTCTGGGCCGGCGTACTCCTCGGACTGGCCGTCGCAGCGAAGTTCTACCCACTCATCATGCTGGGACCGTTCCTGCTGCTATGCCTGCGCGCGGGTCGAATGCGCGAGTTCGGCAAGTTGCTCGGCGGGACAGTCCTGGCGTGGCTCGTCGTCAATGTGCCTTTCATCGTCGGCAACTTCGACGGATGGGCGCACTTCTACGAGTTCAGCCGTGAGCGCGGCCACGACTGGGGCTCGATCTGGTACGCGATCACGCTGTGGGGGCTGCCCCAGATCCCGCCGGACATGCTCAACTACGTGGCGACCGGCTCATTCCTGCTGCTGTGCGCGGGCATCGGGGTGCTCATCCTCTTCGCACCGAAGCGGCCGCGCCTGATCCCCATGCTCTTCCTCGTCGTTGCGGCTTTCGCGGTGACCAACAAGGTCTACTCGCCGCAGTACGTCATGTGGCTGGTGCCGCTGGCCGCTCTCGCCAGGCCCAAGTGGCGTGACTTCCTCATCTGGCAGGCCGCCGAGATCACCTACTTCATCGCCATCTGGTGGTACCTCGCCGGCTACGGCATCGCCGATGCCAAGGGCATGACGCCGCAGTGGTACGCCTTCTTCACCTTCGTGCACGTGCTCGGCACCGCATGGTTCGCCGGTCTCCTCGTGCGCGATGCACTGGTGCCCGACGACGACATCGTGCGCAATGACGGCGTGCCGGCTGATGAAGACGACCCCGCGGGCGGTTGCCTCAACGACGCCCCCGA
>CAINGG010000520.1 GCA_903848435.1 uncultured Actinomycetes bacterium
GCCTTCTTCGCCGCCTTCTTCTCCGGCTTGTCGCCGGCCGCCTTCTTTGCCGCGGACTTCTTGGACGCCTTCTTCTCGGGCTTGTCGCCCGATGGCGCACTTGCCGCGGCCTCCTCACTTGCGGCCAGCTCGCCCGCGGCGGCATCGGCCGCGCCCTTGGCGGCCTCGGCGGCTTCGGCGGCAACGCTCTGGGTGGCCTGCGCCGCGGTGGCTGCCGCGACCTGGGTCGTCTGAGCGGCCTGCGATACGACGGCGCCCGCGGTGGCCGCGGCATCGGTCACCGTGTCGGCGACCTTCGGCGGCACGATCCCCGACGTGTACGCCGCGTCCGACACCCCGCGCGCCGCCTTGTCGGCCAGCCCCGCGGTCGTCGACGCAGCGGTTGCCACGCCGCCCGACGTGCGATCAGCGAACGTGGAGACCGCGTCGGCCCACGCATCGGCCCGCTCAGCGACCGGAGTGGTGTCCTTGTAGCGCTTCCAGGCGGCGACGCCCGCCGCGGCTCCGGCCACGGCGGCCAGCACGAGCAGTGACTTGCGCATGGGGGCTCCTCCCGACTGCATGACCGTAGCAACCGTTCGGTCGCGCCGCTCCCGGATGGGCCAGGTCGGCGCTAGCGGCGTCCCTTGCCCTTGAAGTACGACATGAAGAGCTCGGTCACGCCCGATCCCGCTAGGAAGCGGTCGCGCTCGGCGGGCGGCAACCCGAGGGCGTACTCGCAGACCCGCGCCCACGCCTCGCCGACCGCTCGCGTGAGCGAGCCGGCCACCGTGGCCGAGATGGCCGACGTCGCGATCTGCCCGCCGGGGATCGCCTTGAGCAGGCTCGTGGCGATGTAGCGGCCGGCCATCGTCGCGCCGCCGGTGAGAACGACGGCGCCGGCCGCTGCGAGGGCGCGGGATCGATCGGCGGGCAGGCCGTAGGCGGCCGTCACCCGGGCGATCATCGTGACTTGCGTGGGAACCAGGAGGGCAGCGTCGGAGAAGGGAATGGGAGTCGCGCCGACACCCGCCGCCAGGGCAACCGACTGGTTGATGATCTTGCGCGCCGCCTGTCTTTTACGCTCCAGGTCGAGGATCTGGACGGCGGTCAGGGCAGCGGTGGCGACCTCCGGCACGACGAGGTACGTCGCGTCAAGGAGCTCCTGCAGGCCGAAGACAGGTGAGCCGGTGAACGGGTCGGCGAGTGCGTTGGTGAGGTAGGCGCGACCATCGGGTCGCAGCGGCAGTCCCAGAGACTGGATGTAGTTCGCGAGTTCGACGGCCTCGGGATGGGGCACGCCCTCGCGACTGGGCACCTGCGTGATGACGAGCATGACGGGGACGCCGATGTCGGCGAGGGCGCGCACGAAGTCCGCCTGCCGGTCCTCGAAGCGGCGGTCCGACCAGCGCACGAGGTACCACGCGGCGTGGATCTGCTGGTCGATCGGGAGGGCGCGCGAGTCGGAGACGAAGGTGCGCAGCCCGGCGAGGATCTCATCGCCCGACGTGCCCGTCTCGAAGCCCTCTGAGTCGTAGAGCCCCAGCAGTCCACCCGGGTGGCGGTAGTAGACGAGGCCGCGAGTGACGGGCTTGCCGAGTCCGGTCTCGGCGACCTCGGTGCCGAAGATGGCGTTGACCAGCGTGGACTTGCCGACGCCCGTCTTGCCGAAGACGGCGAGGTTGAAACAGCCCAGCGCGGCGAACGCCTCCGAGAGGCGCTGCGCGAAGAGGGTCTCGAGCTCGGCTCGGCCGAGGTCGACGGCCGAGGTGTCCTTCGAGCTCGACTTCGCCGAGTCCTCCGGGCGCTGCACCGTCATGGAATCACCGTATGCCCCCGCAGGCCCCGAACGCGCACTAGCGTCGGTCGTGACTGCGGGAGGTGGCCATGAGCGACGCGGATGCCGATCGCATGGGGGCGTTCGACGCCGTCATGTGGGGCATCGAGGACGACCCCCTGCTCCGGTCGGTGATCGTGGCCCTGGTGTCGCTGGAGAGCGAGCCTGACCGTCATCGCCTGACCGAGCGCGTCGAGCGGCTCACGCGCGTGGTTCCCCAGCTCCGCCAACGCGTCATCGGCAATCCCGTGTCCCTGATCCCGCCGCGCTGGGAGACCGATCCGCACTTCGACCTCGACTACCACCTGCGCTGGATCGCCCTTCCCGCTGGCGAGAGTTCCATGCGCGGCGTACTGCGCCTGGCCGAGATCGCGGCCGAGCAGGACTTTGACCGGGATCGCCCGCTCTGGGAGATGACCGTCGCCACCGGGTTGGACGACGGCGGTGCCGCCATCATCATGAAGCTGCACCACGCGATCACGGACGGCGTCGGCGGCATGATGCTGGCGGCGACGATGTTCGACCTCGCGCCTGAGGGCGCCGACCTCGGCCCGATGCCGGAGGCGCCCGCCGTGCGCCCGTCGCTCGATCCACTGCAGCGGCTCTCCGCTGGCATCGACTACGAAGTGCAGGAGTCGCGCGGGCTCGTGCAGTCCGCGCTGGGCGGCGGACTCGGCCTGGTACGCCGAGCCGTGACCGATCCGGCCGGGTCGCTGCAGTCCACGAGCGAGTTCGCGCTCTCAGCAAGCCGCCTGCTCGCGCCGGCGAGCACGCCGCTCAGCCCGATCATGACCGACCGCTCCCTCGATGTGCGCTGCGCGCTCCTGCACACCCCGCTCGCCTCGCTCAAGGCCGCGGGCAAGGACGCGGGCGGCACCCTCAACGACGCGTTCATGGCGATCGTGGCGCGCGGCCTGCGCAGCTACCACTCCGCCCTGGGCGCCGATGTTGAGGCATTGCGCGTCAACATGCCCGTCAACATGCGCAAGGGCGACGATGCGCCCGTGCGCGGCAATTCCTGGGTGCCCGCTCGCTTCGCGCTCCCGCTGGGCGGCAGGACAGCAGTCGACACGATGCGCGACCTGCACCCGGTGCTGCTCGCCGCCCGCACGGAGCCGGCGCTGCCGGTGTCGACCATCGTCTACCGACTGCTGTGCACGCTGCCCAATCCCGTCGCCACCGTCATCGCCGGAGGGCTCATGAAGGGCACAGACGTGGCCGCGACCAATGTGCCCGGACCGCCGTTCCCCGTCTATGTCGCGGGTGCCAAGGCCACCCGCATCGTGCCCTTCGCACCCAAGGGCGGTGCGGCGCTGAATGTCGCGCTCATGACGTACGACGGATCGGCGTACTTTGGCATCACCATGGATCCAGCCGCCGTGACCGACACCGATCTCCTCGTGGGATCGCTCGCGGCCGCCATGCACGAGGTCACCGGCACCGGCCGCTAGTCGATCAATCCCAACCAACCACGACGGCTTGGCTGTCCCCACGGACCGTGCCGCGGGTTACCGTGGATGCGTGGGCCGGACCGGGCGGGTGATCGCCATCGTGGCCGCGGCGGTCCTCGTGCTCGGGCTCGCCGCGGTCGGTGGCTTCCTGGCCCTGGGCGGACTCGATCGCTGGCGCGACTCGCAGGCGATCGTCGTCCCCGACCAGTACCGCGCGGCCATCAAGGCGGCCGCCAAGCGCTGCAACGCGGTGCCGGCACGCGTCCTCGCCGCCCAGCTCGCGTCGGAGAGCTCGTGGGACCCGCAGGCCGTGAGCCCCGCGGGTGCCCAGGGAATCGCGCAGTTCATGCCCGAGGTGTGGGCCGAACACGGCGTCGATGGCGACGGCGACGGCACCGCCGACGTCTGGAACCCGATCGACGCGATCCACTCCGCCGCCGAGCTCAACTGCCTGAATCGCAAGCTCGTTGCCGACGTACCCGGCGATGAATTGCGCAACATCCTCGCCGCGTACAACGCCGGGTTCAACCAGGTCGTGCGGTATCAGGGCGTCCCGCCCTTCCCCGAGACCAAGGACTACGTCGACCGCGTGCTGCGCCGTGCCGAGCGGATCGAGCTCTAGCCCTTCCCACGCACTTGTCGCCTTCTGCCGCGCGTGCGGGCCGCGAATTCGCGGCGCAAGGAGACAAGTCGGGAGGGGGACGGCGGTCTAGGCGCGGGGATTGCCGCCCATGTCGGAGTTGCCGCGGGCCCGTGCGACCAGGCCCGGTACGACAGCGGTGAGCTCCGAGGGATCCCACCGCCCCTCCTTCGTCGCCACCGGGCCCTTCACCCACGGCTCGGCCACGCCGATCTCACCGCCTACGACGGTGAAGACGCGCCCGGTGACACCGGCCGACAGCGGGCTGCCGAGCCACACCACGAGCGGGGAGATGTTGGCCGGGTCCATCGCAGAGAAGCCGCCCGGATCGCCGTCGGTCTCGGCCACCAGCCCGAGTCCCTCGGTCATGCGGGTGAGCGCCACGGGAGCGATCGCATTGGCCGTCACTCCGAGTCGTCCGAGTTCGTCGGCGAGGATGATCGTCATAGCCGCGATTCCGGCTTTGGCCGCGCCGTAGTTGGCCTGACCGATGTTGCCGAAGATGCCCGACGGTGATGACGTCGAGATGATTCGCGCGTCGTTGGTCTCGCCGGCCTTGGCGCGCGCGCGCCAGTAATCGACGGCATGGCGGGAGACGGCAAAGGTGCCACGCAGGTGGACCGCCATCACCGAGTCGAACTCGTCCTCGGTCATGTTGACGAACATCCGGTCGCGCAGGATGCCGGCGTTGTTGACGACGACGTCGAGACCGCCGAAGGTGTCAAGGGCGGCCTGCACGATGCGCCCGGCGGCGGCGTAGTCGGTGACGCTGTCGGTCGTCGCGATGGCCTCACCGCCCATGGCGCGGATCTCCTCGACGACCTGCTGCGCCGGGCCAGCGTCGGCACCGTCACCGTCGACCGATCCGCCGAGGTCGTTGACGACGACCTTGGCACCCTCGCGCGCGAAGGCCAGGGCATGCTCACGGCCGATCCCCCGGCCCGCGCCGGTGATGACGACGACGCGCCCCTCGCAGATGCCCGCCATGGTGGCTCCCTTCCAACGGCGCACGTCGCCGACCCGGCGAGGCTAGCGATCACGGCACGCCGTGGTAGGACGGGGTGTGACCGCGCCCCGATTACTCTTCGTCTGCACCGGCAATGCCACGCGATCGGTCATCGCCGAGTCGATCGTGCGCCGCGACCGACCCGACTGGCCCGTCTACTCCGCCGGCACGTGGGCGATCCCCGGACTGCCCTCCAGTCGCCGCACCCTGGCCGCCCTGACCTCGATCGACGTCAGTGCGCCCGGCCATCGCAGTCGCACACTCAATGCCGACCATCTGGTGGACGTCGATCTCGTCATCGCCTTCGAGCGCGACCACGTGTCCTACATTCGCGCGCGTTTCCCCGAGGCGGCGCCGTACGCGACCACGCTGCCCAGGCTCCTCAGGGACGACGCGTGGCCGCTGCCTGATCTCGCGACCGACGACGTGCGCGCACTCCCGGAGGTCGACGATCCGGCCGGCGGCGACATCGATGACTTCGTTGAGTGCGCGCAGCGGATCGCGGCCGACATGGCCCAACTCCTGCCGCGCCTCGACGCCTGGGCCGTGCGCTAGGCGACGATGCCGTCGGCAGCGAGGGCGCTGATGCGCGCCTCGTCGATACCCCAGTCACCCAGGACCGCGGGGTTGGCGACGCTGACCGGGCCGGGCGCGCCCGTGGGCGTGCGGGAGAAGCGTGGTGCGGGGGCGGCCTGCGTCACTCCGTCGACATCGATGAACGTGCCGCGCGCCGACACGTGGGGATGCATGGGCGCTTCGGACATCGTGAGCACGGGTGCGACACAGGCATCGCTGCCATCGGCGAGCGCGGACCACTCGTCGCGCGAGCGCGTGGCGATCACCGCGGCGAATCGCTCGCGCAGCACCGGCCACCCCGACACGTCGTACTGCGCGGGCAGGTCGTCGGCTTCGATGCCCGCTATGCGCAACCACTCGGCGTAGAACTGCGGCTCGATACATCCGACAGCCAGCCACTTGCCATCCGATGTGAGGTAGGCGTCATAGAACGGCGCCCCGGAATCCAGGAGGTTGACGCCAGCCTCCTCGCGCCACAGGCCCGTCGCCGACATCGAGTGGAAGAGCGACATCAGCAGGGCAGCGCCATCGATCATGGCCGCGTCGACAACCTGACCCTGGCCGGTGCGCTCGGCGTGCCACAGTGCCGACAGCACGCCCACCAGCAGGAGCATCGCTCCGCCGCCGTAGTCGCCGACGAGGTTGAGCGGCGGAGTCGGCGGCTGGTCGTGACGGGCGATGTGCGCGAGCACTCCGGCCACCGCGATGTAGTCGATGTCGTGGCCCGCCGTACGCGCCCAGGGGCCGTCCTGGCCCCATCCGGTCATGCGTCCGTAGACCAGGGAGGGTCGGCGGGCCAGGCACGGCTCGGGGCCGAGCCCTAGTCGCTCCATCACGTCCGGGCGGAAGCCCTCGATCAGGATGTGCGACTGCTCGATGAGATCGAGCACGAGTTCGCGCCCGGCATCTTGGCGCAGGTCGACGACGACTCCCGCGCGACCGCGGCGCGTGATGTCGCGCGCCGGATCACCCAGCGCGAGTCCCGGACGCGGAGACTCAATGCGGATCCCTTGCGCGCCGAGATCGGCGAGCACCATCGCGGCGAAGGGCGCCGGGCCAATGCCGGCCATCTCGACGAAACGGCAGCCGACGAGCGGGCCCCCGGGCGCATCAGCCATGCCGCCATCCTGTCAGGCGGCGCACGCCACCTCAGCGGATGATGGCCATCACCTGGGTGTTGAGCACCGCCAGTCGCCCATCGGGCGTCCACAGCTCACGCGTCTCGGTGGCGTAGCCGTCGCGCACCGCGATCAGCCGACCGAGATGCAGCAGTGGCTCCTCGGGGTCAAGCGTGGCCGGATCCACCAGCAGGCTGGCCGCGAACGTCAGCGTCGCGACCGGACGCACCTCGGCGAAGGTCGTGAGCACCGCGGGCCATAGCGCGTCGACCATGCCGAGTGCGAGCGCCGCGTCCCATGCGTCGGTGTGAGGGAAGCGCACCCAGCACGCCACATCGCTGCCCACTCCCTGGTAGGGGAAGCCCGAGAGCGGTCGGAACTCCAGGTGCTGGGTGAACACCGGCGCCATCGGCGGCCCGAGTGGCACGAGCGCGACGTCACGCCACGACGGCACTGCCGGCAGCGTCACGCGCGGGTCCAGATGCTGAGCGACATCGCTCGCGCGCGGTTGGCCGAGGACCACCGACGCCGAGGCCAGCACGTCGCCCTCGCCCGCGAACTCCACGCGCCAGGCTGATGTGCCCGATCCCTGACGCAACTGGCTCACGCGCACCGGCACGTCGCCCGGCGGCACGGGCCCGAGCATGTCGACAGATACTTCGCGCACGGCTCGCGGCGATGACTCCTCGCCCGCGCGTACGTCGAGGGCCTGAGCCGCGCGCACCGCCGTACCCACGAGCAGGCCGCCCCAAGCACCGCGTCCCTGTGTCCAGCCCTCGGGCAGATGCCAGGACCCGTCGTCCACGGTCGTCAGTTCACGGAAGGAGGCCACATCGCGAGGGTAGTCCGGCGACACGCGTGGTCCGCGAGCGCTGTCGGGCCATCGCGTTAGCCTGCCCGAATGCGCGTGCTCCACACCTCCGACTGGCACCTCGGTCGCAGCTTCCACGGGGTCGACATCCTCGACCACCACCGGGAGTTCATCGACTGGCTGGTGACCTATGTCGAGTCCGAGCGCATCGATCTCGTCATCGTGGCCGGCGATGTCTACGACCGCGCGGTTCCGTCGCTGGCCGCGGTGGGCGTGTGGGAGGACGCCGTCGTCAGGCTCACGCGCACCTGCCCGGTGCTCGTCACCTCCGGCAATCACGATTCGCCCACGCGCCTCGGCTTCGCCGGCGCCCTGCTGGCCAACGCCGGCCTGCACCTTCGCACCAGCCTGTCGAGCATCGCCGATCCCCTCGTCGTCGCCGATGACGATGTCACCCTGGCGGTCTACGGCCTGCCCTACCTCGAACCCGACCTGCACCGCGAGGCGCTCGATGCCGAGCGATCGCATACGGCGGTGCTTCAGGCTGCCATGCGGCGCGTGCGCGACGACCTGGCATCCCGCCAAGGCGCGCGCTCCATCGTTGCCGCCCATGCCTTCATCACTGGCGGTGGCGACGCCGTGGTCAGCGATTCCGAGCGAGACCTGCGCGTCGGCGGGATCGGCGATGCACCCGCGGGAGTCTTCGACGGCGTCGACTACGTCGCCCTCGGCCACCTCCACGGCGCCCAGGCTGTCGTCGATCCC
>CAINGG010000521.1 GCA_903848435.1 uncultured Actinomycetes bacterium
CCCGGGCGCCTGACGCCCGATGCCTGATCCTGACGGGCTGACCCGCGAGCCCGTGACGCGCCAGCGTCACGGGCTCGCGGAGTCCCTGGAGGCAGCGAGCCTTCGCATTCCCTTCCGTCTCAAGGTTGCCCTGGTCTGGGCGGTCATCTTCGGGCTGCTGGGGTTTGCATTCCTGCGCAGCGGCTTCGACATCCCCTGGATGATCGACAAGGCACCCGCGATCGTCAAGGGCGTCTGGGTCACCATCTTCTTCTCGGTCATCGCGATCACGCTGGCGATGATCCTGGCGCTGCTGGGTGCGCTGGGGCGCATCTCCAAGAACCCCATCGCGTACGGCGTCAGCGGCTTCTACACCTCGTTCTTCCGGGGCACCCCGCTCATCGTGCAGCTCTTCCTGTGGTACCTCGCCCTCCCGCAGCTGGCCCTCGGCCTGCTTCCGCCCGAGTACGCGGCGTGGTTCGTCTGGCCCGCGGCAGTAGCCGGTGTGGTGGGCATTGCCTTCAATTACGGCGCTTACATGACCGAGATCTTCCGTTCGGGCATCGAGGCCGTGCCGCACGGACAGACCGAAGCCGCCGAGGCACTCGGCATGTCGTATCGCCAGCGCATGTGGCGCATCGTGCTCCCGCAGGCGGCCCGCATCGTCATCCCGCCTACAGGCAATGAGTTCATCGCCATGATCAAGGACACCGCGCTCATCGGCCTGTTGGGTACCACCATCCTGTGGGCTGATCCCTTCCGCATGGCGCAGCTCACCGGCAAGGCCGACTTCCGCAACCTCGAGGCGCTCATCATCGCGGCGGTTGTCTACTGGGGCCTCACCGCGATCTTCTCCTTCTTCCAGCGCAAGCTCGAGGCGCGCATGAGCAAGGGCTACGTGCGTACGGCGGTGAAGGCGTCATGAGCCAGCCTGTCGTGAGCGTGCGGAATCTTCACAAGTCGTTCGGCGATCTTGAGGTGCTGAAGGGCATCGACATCGACGTCAACGCGGGCGAGGTCGTGGTCGTCTTCGGGCGGTCCGGCTCGGGCAAGAGCACCTTCCTGCGCTGTATCAACTTCCTCGAGGAGCCCACCCAGGGCGAGATCGACGTGGCGGGCATCGAGATCGCAGCTGGCCCGCCCACACGCCACCGTCGCAAGCAGATCCGCCAATTGCGCACCCAGTGCGGCATGGTCTTCCAGCAGTTCAACCTCTTCCCGCACATGACGGTCATCGACAACGTCATGGAGGCTCCGCTGAAGGTGGGCAAGGAGTCCGAGAAGGAGGTGCGCGAGCGGGCTATGGCGCTGCTCGCCGACGTCGGCATGGTCGACAAGGCCGACGAGCACCCCATCCGACTCTCCGGAGGCCAGCAGCAGCGCGTGGCCATTGCCCGGGCGCTCGCGATGAGGCCCCAGGTCATGCTCTTCGATGAGCCGACCTCAGCTCTCGACCCAGAGCTCATTCACGAGGTGCTGGCCGTCATGCGGCGACTGGCGCAGGATCACTCGACCACCATGATCGTGGTGACCCACGAGATGGGATTCGCGCGCGAGGTCGGCACCCATATGTGCTTCTTCCACGAAGGCGTCATCCTCGAGCAGGGTTCGCCCGCTGACATGTTCGCCTCTCCTCAGCGCCCCGAGACCAAGAAGTTCCTCGATGCCGTCATCTAGCACGGGCTCGAAGTGGAGCATCGGATCGCAGAACTCCATCCTGTCGATCTACTCGAAGAACTCGGCACTGTCCATTGGGTCGGTCGGATCCGTGCTGTCGATCGGATCGATCGGATCAGCCCTGTCCTTCCTGTCGGTCGGCTCATTCCTCAGTGCCGGGTCGCTCATGTCGTCGATGTCGGCGCTGTCGGTGATGGCCAGTCGTAGCCGCCGGTCCATCGGCTCCAGTTCCTGACCCACCCACGCCGAGTGTGCAGCTGTGCGCGCGCTCCTAGGGGAGCGCAGGCGCACAGCTGCACACTCGGCGAGAAGGGGTGACCGGTCAGCGCCCGACCAACCCGGCTGCTTCTGCTCCCAAGGGGCCACCCTGGTGATGACCGGGAGGTGGCCATGGCGTCGGTCCTGCCCGC
>CAINGG010000522.1 GCA_903848435.1 uncultured Actinomycetes bacterium
CCCAGGTCGTCACCGACGCTTTCGAGGGTCTCCCACACCGACTGCGCCTGGTCGCTGGGGATGAGCAACTCGAAGCCGAGCTCTCCCACATAGGTCACGCGCAGGGCACGAACCCGCGAGTAGCCGATCTCGATCTCCTGCGACGTGAGGTAGGGGAACCCCTCCTCCGACAGGTCATCGGGGCTGACCCGCTGGAGGAGCTCGCGGGAGCGGGGCCCTTGGATCGTCAGCAGGCAGTACGCCGATGTCATGTCAGTGACCGTGGCGAACTCGCCTTCGCGCAATTCGTCGCGCAGCATCCGCTCGACCCGGCGATGGGTGATGTCGGAGACGATCACCAGGAATTGATCATCGGCCAGTCGCGTGACCGTGAGGTCTGCCTCGATACCGCCGCGCTCATTGCACCACTGCGTGTACACAATCCCGCCAACAGGACCGGCCACCGCGTTGACACTGAGCCGATCGACGACGGCCGCCGCATCGGGGCCCTGAACGAGGAACTTGGACATCAAGGTCATGTCCATTGCGCCAACGGCCTCGCGAATGACGCGGTGTTCCTCGGCCACCCAGGGTGTCCAGAAGCCGCGGCCCCACGTCCAGGGGATCTCGCGGACAGGCTCGCCCGGCGGGTAGAACCACTCGACGAATTCCCATCCGGCCGAGTCGGCAAAGTGCGCTCCCTTCGACTCCCACACATGATGAAGCGGGGTTCGACGGATGTTGCGCGCCGTGTGCTGGTGGAACGTCGGGTAGCCGCCGTCACCGAAGAGGACGCCGAGTTGCTCGACGATGCGCTCGGATCGGAACCGCAGGGTGTTCTGATGGGGGACGGCGCGCTCGATTGTGTAGCCGGCATTGTCCATGGGGCACACGCCGTCGACGAGCCATGACGCCATCATGCTGCCGACCCCGCCTCCGAGGAGGATCCCGACGGAGTTGAGCCCGGCCGCTACCCAGAGGCCGTGTACCTCCGGCACAGGTCCGAGCATCGGCGCGATGTCAGCCGTGAAACTCTCGGGACCGCAGAAGAACGTGCGCACGCCCGCCTCCGACAGCGACGGAATGCGCGCCATCGCCTTTTCTAAGTGCGGGGTCATCCGCTCCCAGTCGGGGGGAATCGTGCCGAAAGCAAAGTCATCGGGCGCACCTTCAGGATGCCAGCCTGCGGCGACGGGCTCGAAGAGCCCGACGAGCATCCCTCCGCCCTCCTCGCGGAAGTAGCCGTAGCAGTCGAGGTCTTCGATGATCGGCAGGTCGCGATGGACGCCCTCCATCGGCTCGGTAAGCAGGTAGTAGTGCTCGGCAGCCTGCAGCGGCACATCGACACCGGCCATGCGCGCGAGTTGCCGTGTCCATAGGCCGGCGGAGAGGATGACGGTCTCCGCCTCCACATCACCGTGGTCGGTGGTCACGCCGGTGACGCGGTCACCGTTCATGAGGAAGCCGGTGACGCGCACACCCTCGGCGATGTTGGCTCCGCCCATCTTGGCGCCCTTGGCCATGGCGGTGGCCACGCCGACGGGATCTGCGCGTCCCTCGTCGGCGACATACGAACCGCCCACGAGGTCATCGATTCGGGCGAGGGGGAAGAGCTCGGCGATCTGCTCGGGGGTGACGATCTCATTGGGCACCCCGAAGCCGACCTGGAAGTCCCGTTCGCGCACAAGGGTCTCCATCCGCGCCGGCGTCGTGGCGACCGACAGGTGACCAACAGGACGAAAGCCGGTCGAGTGACCGGTCTCTTCTTCCAGTCGCTCGTACAGATCTCGCGAGTAGCGGCACATCCACAGCGATGTCTCGTCGTGGAAGCCAGCACTCGTGATGAGACCCGCAGCGTGCCAGGTCGTGCCGGCGGTGAGGTTGTGCTTCTCCAGGAGGAGAACATCGCTCACCCCCAGCTTGGTCAGGTGGTAGGCGATCGAGCAGCCAATGACTCCACCACCCACGATGACGAAACGGGCCCGTGCGGGCAGGGTGCTCACCATGTCTCCTTGCTAGAGCGTGCCGGCGAATGATCCGAGATCCGAAGCTTGGCCTTGGCGCTTTGACCAGCGACGATAGAGCAACCACCCCAGGACAATCACGAGGGTGGAGACGACGAGGATGATCGTGGCCATGGCGTTGAGCGCGGGCGTGGGCGCGGCGCGAGCCGTCTGATAGATGCGCATCGACGTCGTCTCCGTAGAGGCGTCGGATGACAGGTAGCGCACGATGACGAAGTCATCGAGAACGTCGGCGAAGACCAGGATGGCGCTGACGAGAATGGCCGGAAACAGCATCGGCAGGATCACGCGACGCACCGCGCCCAGGGCGGAGGCCCCCAGGTCGCGGGCTGCCTCCTCATAGTGCGTGCCGATGGTGAGCAGACGAGCCCGGCAGATGACGATCGGGTACGCGAGTTGGAACGTCACCAGGCCGATCACCTGCGCCCAGGTGCCCAGGCCGAAGGGGGTAGCCAGGTAG
>CAINGG010000523.1 GCA_903848435.1 uncultured Actinomycetes bacterium
AGCCGATCTTCGCCGCGTCACCCACAGCGACCGCGTCGAGCGTGGCCACCAGCGATCCGGCGTCGCGGCCCCAGGCGGTGATCGATGGCGTTGAGTCCACGGCGTGGATCGCATCTCCGCTGGACGAGCGCCCTGAATTGCTCATCACCTGGGACGAGCCGCGCCAAGTCCGTGGCGTGAGGCTGGTCGTGAGCCCTGACCTGCCGGCATCGCGGCCGCTGACCGTCACGGCATTCGTCGGGGGACTCCAGACGACCAGTGTTGTCACCGGCTCGGGGGTGCTCACGGTTCCGCCGGTGACGACCGATCGCATCCGCTTGCGCTTCGACAACGTCGCTGCGGTGCGCAGCCTCAATCCGGTAACCGGGGTGTTCACGACGCTGCCAGTGGGAGTGAACGAGGTTCGGGTGCTCGGGGCTCAGGACCTCCTCACCGGGCCCCGGCTCTTTGACAGCGTGTCGTTGCCGTGTGGCTTCGGTCCCGAGGTGGACATCGACGGTGAGCCTGCGCTGGAGACCGCGGTCGATGCGACCGTCACGCGGGTGCTGATCGACGACCGACTGAGTGCCGCCCCGTGCGGCGGTCGCACCGTGACGCTGGATGCGGGGGATCATGACATCACGGTGCTGGCGACGGAGGAGTTCGCGATCGAGTCGGTGACCCTCGAGCCGGTGGGCGACGACCAGCGGTGGATAGCGCCTCAGGCCCCCGAAGTGCTGTCCTGGGACGCGACCACTCGGTCAGTGGCCTTCGCCGCTGCACCCGAGCCCCGACTCCTGGAGACCAGCGAGAACGCCAATCCGGGCTGGAGCGCGACCCTCGATGGCGTGAGGCTTCAGCCGATTCGAGTCGACGGATGGCGGCAGGGCTGGATCGTGCCCGCGGGTACGGGAGGCACCGCGTCGCTGGTATTCGAACCGGCTGGCGCCTATCGCGCCGGGCTCCTGGCGGGGCTCGCCGCGGTCATCGCACTGCTTGCTCTCGCGGCGGTGCCCCAGCGTCGACGCACAGTCATGACGGAGCCGGACGTGGGTCGACGCGGCCAGGTGCTCCTGGCGTGTGGTGGCCTTGTCGCGGGATTCTTGGTCGGCGGAGCCGTCGGGTTGGTGGTGTCAGTTGCGTCGATCGGCGTGGCGTTCGCCCTGACCAGGGCGCGCACCGTGGTCTTGCTCGGGGTCGGGGCGGCTCTCGTGGCCACCTATGTCCGCTGGGCGGACCCGTCGAGCGTGCCTGACCTGTTGCCTGGGCTGGCCGCGCTGTTGGCGATCGGTGCGATCACGTCGGCAGCGGCGCCCGATCGCTGGTGGCGCGAGGACGGTGCGCCCAAGCCTGCAGAGGACGTTCGATAGCGAACCACGACGCGCTCGCGAAGACGATGGTCACGAGGACGACGAGCGTCCAGACGAGCCAGAAGCCGCCGCCGAATATCGGGATGTTCAGGGTGTTTTGCACGAAGCGCAGCAGCACGAGGTGCTAGAGGAAGACGCCGTACGAGATCGTGCCGAGGTAGACGACGATCGGGCTACGCAGGATGCGCGCCCAGGTTGAGTCGTCGCCCCAGCGA